>CAZVDA010000219.1:0-3831 GCA_964625365.1 uncultured Thiopseudomonas sp.
ACCGACGGGCGCTGGGTGGCCAGAATCAGGTGAATACCGGCGGCCCGTGCCTTCTGGGCGATACGGGCAATCAGCTCCTCCACCTTTTTACCGACAATCATCATCATGTCGGCAAACTCGTCCACCACCACCACAATGGTCGGCAGCTTGTCCAGCGCAGGCGGCACGTCATCCGGGCTTTCGCGGACAAACAGCGGGTCCGCCAGCGGCGCTCCGGCCAGCTGCGCGTCCAGCACCTTGCGGTTATAGCCCGCCAGATTGCGCACGCCCACTTTGGACATCAATTTATAGCGGCGTTCCATTTCCGCCACACACCAGCGTAGCGCGTTGGCCGCCTCTTTCATGTCGGTCACTACCGGACACAACAGGTGCGGAATCCCTTCGTAAATGGACAGCTCGAGCATTTTGGGGTCGATCATGATCAGGCGCACGTCCTCGGGCGGCGACTTGAACAGCATCGACAGGATCATGGCGTTGACGCCCACCGATTTACCGGAGCCTGTGGTACCGGCCACCAGCAAGTGGGGCATTTTGGCCAGGTCGGCAATCACCGGCTGGCCGCCAATATCGTGGCCCAGGCCCAGGGTTACCACTGATTTGGCCTCGTCAAAGGCTGAGGTTTCCAGCACCTCGGAAAAACGCACAATCTGGCGGTCTTCGTTGGGCACCTCGATGCCGACCGTGGTCTTGCCGGGAATCACCTCCACCACCCGCACGCTGATCATCGCCATGGAACGGGCCAGATCCTTGGCCAGATTGGTAATGCGGCTGACCTTGACGCCCGGTGCCAGCTCGATCTCGAAGCGGGTGACGACAGGGCCGGGATGCACGGATTCAACCTGCACCTCGACACCAAACTCCTTGAGTTTCACTTCCAGCAGGCGTGACATATTTTGCAGCGATTCTTCCGAATAGCTTTGCTGTTTGGCCAGCGGGCGGTCCAGCAGGCTCAGTGGCGGCAGGCTGCCAAGCAGGCTGTCGTCCACAACGTGCACCGGTGGCTGATATTCAACCGGAGGCGGCAGCACCGGTGCGGTGGGCAGAATAACCGGCACTGCAGGGGCTGCATGCACAGCCGGCACCGGAGCTACTGGCTGCACCACAGGCGGCACAGCAGGGATTACCGGATCTGGAGTGACAAAAAGCGGCTCGTCAAACTCGTCGGCAAAATCAGGCTCCATCTCCAGACCGATAACCGGCTCGATCGGGCCGCCGGCAATCACCGGCTCGTGGCGCTCTGTGCGGGGCGCCGGCGTAGCAGCGGCACGCAAACCTGCATCGGTTACCGTTTCAGTCACCAGTGGCACTGCCATCACAGGTGCAGCCTGCCTGGCCGGAACTGGCTCCGCCACGGCAGGTGCTTGCCCGGTCTCTGGATGCCCGGCAGGTGCCGCGCTACGGCTACCCGCCGCACGAACCAGTCCGGCCAGAGCGGTCACCAGCCACAACGTCCCCTCGCCCAGCAATTCCATCATGCGAAACCAGGACAGGTTGGTAAACAGGGTCACGCCAAACATGAAGGACGCTAGCAATACCAGCGTGCTGCCTTCGATACCCAGCCAGGCCAGCAGCGGCTTGACCAGCTCAACACCGAGAATATTGAAGTTTTCCGGCCGCACCTCGGGTGTGCCAAAGTGCAGCGCACTCAGCCCTGCACCGGCCACCAGCACCAGCACCAGCCCCAGCAGGCGGGCCAGCAACACGGCCGGCTGCCAGCCCAGCGGCTGATAGCGCAACTGGAATACCAGAACCACTTTCAGCATCAACACCAGCGGCAACAGCCAGGCGAAGTACCCCAGTATGCTCAGTAGCACGTCCGCCAGCCAGGCACCCAGCCGCCCGCCGGCATTGCTGATTTCGGTCGTCTGGCGCACCGCACTGCTAAAGCCCGGGTCACCCGCATCAAAACTCAACAACACCAACCATAAATATATGCACACGGCAGCCAGAGCGATTAACACGCCCTCTTTGAGGCGCACGCGCACCTGTTGCTGCAGGCCGGCCATGTCCATGCCGGCCACTGAAGTCATCTGTTTCAATTTCCAGTCCGTATCAATCAAAGCTGTCAAAAAGAGTGCGCCATTGTACGGCTTGTCGAGATTTATTTCATGCCCGCACCCGCCCCGTGCGTTCTGGTATTCTTGACGCCAAAAAATACCTGCGGAGCCTGCATGCCACACTGGATCAACCGTCACCAGGACCCGTTCCCGCCGCTGGAGCAGGCCCTGCGTTCGCCTAATGGCCTGCTGGCGCTGGGCGGCGACCTGTCTGCCGAACGACTCATCTGCGCCTACCGGCACGGCTGCTTTCCCTGGTACAGCGAAGGCCAGCCCCTGATGTGGTGGTCACCCGATCCTCGCACCGTGCTGTTTCCCGGCGAACTGCACATCCCGCGCAGCCTGCACAAAACCCTGCGCAGCAAAAAATTCCGCATCACCTACGACCGTGCATTTGCCCAGGTTATCCGCGCCTGTGCCGAACCGCGCGATACCAGCGGCGGCACCTGGATCACCGCTGCCATGCAGGCCGCCTATTGCCAACTGCACCAGATGGGCCATGCGCACTCGGTGGAAGTCTGGCTTGAAGATCAACTGGTCGGCGGCCTGTACGGCATTGCCATGGGCCAGCTGTTTTTTGGCGAATCCATGTTCGCCCGCCAGCCCGACGCCTCCAAAGCCGGTTTTGTCAGCCTGGTGCAGGACCTTAAAGAAGCCGGCTTTGTACTGATCGACTGCCAGATGCCCACTGACCATCTGGCCCGCTTCGGTGCCCGTGACATTTCCCGCAGCACCTTCAAACATTACTTGCAGCAGCATCTGGATGCACCCGGCCACATGGACTGGAACCGCAGCCCATGAGCCAGCAACAACTGTATTTTTTCCTTACCGAAGAACAGCCCTGCGGCTACCTGCCGGGCCAGCAAAGCCGCTCGCTGTGCCTCGATCCGCGCCAGCCGGTCACCGGCGAACTGCTAGGCGCACTCAGCCGCCAGGGCTTTCGCCGCAGCGGGCAGCTGGTCTACCGCCCGCATTGCAGCGACTGCAACGCCTGCATACCGGTGCGCGTTGCCGTGCAGGATTTCCAGCCCGACCGCAGCCAGAGAAAGGTTCTCAACCGGGGCCGCCAGCTACAGATCATCGAACAGTCCCCCGCCCTGACCGACGAATACTACCTGCTATACCAGCATTACATCTGCGCCCGCCACGCCGACGGCAGCATGTACCCGCCCTCGCCCGCCCAGTTCAAGGATTTCCTGGCCCGCACCAGCGCGTTTTCACGCTTTTACGAATTTCGCCTGCAAGGCCGGCTGCTGGCCGTCGCCGTCAGCGACCTGCTACCCGACGGATTATCGGCGGTCTACAGTTTTTTTGATCCCGACGACCGCTACTTCAGCCTGGGCCGCCTGTGCGTACTCTGGCAAATAGAACACGTCCGCCAACTCAACCTCGACCACCTGTACCTTGGCTACTGGATCGCCGACTGCCAGAAAATGAACTACAAAACCGGGTATCAGCCCTTGCAGGGCTTTTTTGACGGGCAGTGGCAAAGGCTTGGCAAGAACGGGGGCTGAATATGGATTCCGCGACTCCGCTTCGCTACACGCGGAATGACAGAATTATGGTAGCGCGTGGAATGACAAAGGGACGGCACGCAGAATAACGGGGAGCTGTCAAAGCCAAAGCCCGACAGTAGACAACCACCCGCCAATACCATTGTTTGCGATTCAGGCAACAAAGAGGCTATAATGTGCCACTTTTTTACGGTCGCGCCCTACAGGGCGGCCTGATTTCTTGATTTGAGGATCTGACTGCATGTCCAAAGAAGACAGCT
>CAZVDA010000220.1:0-3809 GCA_964625365.1 uncultured Thiopseudomonas sp.
CACATCCGTGACAACAGCCATTCACTGTATTAAGGAGTTCACCATGTGGTATTTCACCTGGATTCTGGGCGTGCTACTGGCCTGTTCGTTTGGCATCGTCAACGCCATGTGGCTGGAGCTCAACGGCTATGCCGGTGAAGACAGCGACCCGCAATAACCCGCCATCAGCTGCCCGCCAGCTACGTCAACTGCAAGCGCCCCAACAGGGACGCTTGCGCCTGGCGTTGCTGCTGGCACTGGGCAATACCGCGCTACTGATTGGGCAGTACGGCCTGCTGGCCTGGCTGCTCAATCAATGGCTGCAAACCTCCATCAACGATGCATTCATCCCGACAGCGCCGCGTGCGCTGTATTTTGTTTTTATCGCCCTGGCCGCCTGCATGCTGCTGCGACCCGTGCTGCACTATGGCCGTGAACGCCTGTGCGTGCAGGCCAGCCTTGAAATTCGTCGCCAGTTACGGGACCGGGTATTGCAACACTTGGCACGTCCTGCCGCACAACTGACACACAGCGACAGCGACGGCGCGCTGACCAGTCGCGTACTGGATCAGGTCGATGCGCTGGATGGCTACCTGCAGCGCTATGTGGTGCAGGCCCAGCTGGCGGTACTGATACCGCTGATGCTGCTGGTGGTCATCGCCCCGTTTAGCGGTCTGGCCGCCCTGTTGTTGTTACTGACGGCACCGCTGGTGCCCCTGTTCATGATTATTCTCGGCAAAGCCGCCAGCGCCAGCAGCCGCAAACAACTGCAGGCACTCAGCCGACTGGGCGGACGCTTTCTCGATCTGGTGCGCGGCATGCGCACCCTGCAACACCTGCAAGCCACCGAACAAGCACAGGAGCAAATTGCACAGGCTGCCGAAGGCTACCGGCAGCGCACCATGGCCGTGCTGCGGCTGGCCTTTCTCTCCAGCGCGGTGCTGGAGTTTTTTGCCGCGCTGTCCATTGCGCTGGTCGCGGTCTATCTGGGACTAGGCCTGCTGGGCATACTGCCCTGGGCCAAGGCCAGCATCCCTGTCCCCTACACGGGAGCACTGTTTATTTTGCTGCTGGCCCCGGAGTTTTACGCCCCGTTACGCCAACTGGGCAATGACTACCACGCCAAGGCCGATGCCGAAGCCGCCATGCAAGAGCTGGCCCCGCTTTTGCAAGATGAAGGCTGGCAACATCAGGGAACTGAGCCGCTGCCCGGTACGCTGCCGGTCAGCATCCAGGCCTGCGATCTGAGCGTACAAAGCACAGATGGCCGCAGCCGGCTGCAACTGCCCAGCCTGCATCTACAGGCCGGCCACAGCCTGCTGATTCAGGGGATCAGCGGAGCCGGCAAGTCCACACTGCTGCAAGTACTGCTCGGCGCACTGCCACATCAGGGCCAACTGCTGGTCAACGGGCATGCGTTTGCCCGGCTCGAATTAAACGGCTGGCTCAACGGGCTGGACTATCTGGCCCAACAGCCGCGCTTCATCGAAGGCAGTCTGGCCGATAACCTGCGTCTGGCCGCGCCCCAGGCCAGCGAAGCCCAAATGCAGGCGGCCATGGCGCAGGTGGGTCTGGCCGATCTGGTTCAGCAGCGGGGGCTGGACTGGCCTCTGGCCGAACGGGGTGCCGGCCTGTCCGGCGGCCAGCTCAGCCGCGTAGCGCTGGCACAGCTGCTGCTACGCGACCGCCCCCTGTGGCTGCTGGATGAGCCCACCGCCCATCTGGACCCGGACAGCCGCCGACAGATCCACCAGCTGCTGCACCAGCTCAGTCAGGGACGCAGCCTGATTCTGGTCAGCCACAGCAACGCCGGGCTGGACTGGGTTGACCAGCGCCTGCAACTGGACGCCCCCCAGACGGAGAACAGCCATGCCTGATACAGACATTCGCTTGCGCCAGTTGCTGTCCAGCCGCAAAGGTGCATGGGGGCTGTCCCTGCTGCTAGGCTGGATTACCCTGATTGCCGTACTCGGCTTACTGGCCATTTCCGGCTGGTTCATTACCGCCAGTGCCACTGCCGGCCTACTGGTAGCCGGTGCCTACAGCTTTGACTTTTTCCGCCCGGCGGCGCTGATTCGCTTGGCCGCCATCACCCGCACCGCCGGACGCTACGCCGAACGCCTCAGCAGCCATAACGCCGTGCTGGCCCTGCTGCAAGACCTGCGCTGCCGCGTCTTTGCCCGGCTGGCCCAGCGCCCGCCCCATGCGCAGCTATCCTCGGCTCGCCAGCAACACCGGCTGGTGGCCGACATCGACCTGCTCGATCGCTTCCCGCTCAGTGTTATTGCTCCATGGCTCTGGGCCAGCAGCATTGTGGTGTTGCTGCTGATGTTTTATTACTGGCTGGCCCCGGCACTGTTTTATGCCGCCTTGGCCGGACTGCTGCCCGGCTGGCTCCTGCTGCCCCTGCTCACCGGCCAGGCCGCTGCCCGGCTGGCCCGCATGGATGCCGGCAAGGCCGAAGAACGCCGGGTATTTTTGCTGCACAGCCTGCAATTGCGCATCCCGCTGGTGATCTGGCAGCAGTGGCAATCGCGTCAACAGGACTTTGCCGAACTGGATCACGACTACCTGCAGCATCAGGCCCGCCAGACCACAGCCAGCAGCCGCTTGCTGCTGTGGCAACACTGGGCACTGGCGGCAGGCTTTCTGCTTATGCTATGGGTAGCCCAACCGCTACTGTTGCAGCACCAGCTGGACCTGCCCTGGCTGGTAGCCGCTTTGCTGGCCTATCTGGGGTTTTATGAAATTGTCGCACCGCTCACAGCAAGCTTTATTGCGCTGGGCTTAAGTCAAGCGGCACGCGACCGCCTCAACCTGCTTAATCAGGGCAAAGCTGTCCACACCGCCCCCTTGCCACTGCACAACAGGCCGCTACAGTTGCAACTGCATGACCTGCAGGTGGCCAATGCTGGCACCCAACGTTTTAATCTGGATTTGCAAGCCGGCGACATTCTGGTGATTACCGGCCCGTCAGGCGTGGGTAAAACCAGCCTGCTAGAAACGCTGGCCGGCTATATGCCCCCGTTACAGGGGCAACTGCTGCTTAATGGCCAGCAATACGAGCAAGGCAGCCTGCACGGTCATCTGGGCTATTTGCCGCAACAGTTTGACCTGTTCAATCTGAGTCTGGCGCAAAACCTGCGCTTGGGAGCTCCTGATGCAAACGACGCACAACTCTGGCAGGCCCTGCAGCAGGTGGCACTGGCCGACTGGGCCCGACAGCAACCGCTGCAACTGAACACCCCACTGGGCGAACATGCGGTCGCTGTCTCCGGCGGCCAGGCCAGACGCATAGCCCTGGCACGCCTGCTGCTGCGTCAACAGCCCATTCTGCTGCTGGATGAGCCCTCTGCCGGACTGGATAGCGCCAGCGCTACCCAGGTTCTACAGGCCGTCAGCCAGCATCAACAACAGGGCATTCTGGTGATTGTCAGCCATGACCTGCCCCCGGCCCTGCTCCAGCAAGAGCGGGTCAAAACGCTGCGTCTGGCTTAATCCGCCCGCGAAGGCGACAGCAGTTCGATCTTGTAGCCGTCCGGGTCTTCAACAAAGGCCAGAATGCTGTCGCCGTGCATCATCGGGCCGGGTTCGCGGGTGATCTTGCCGCCACGGGCACGGATGTTTTCACAGGCCTGATACACATCGGGCACTTCCAGCGCGATATGGCCATAGCCATTGCCCAGATCGTAACTGGCGGTATCCCAGTTATGGGTCAGCTCGATTACCGAGTTTTCCGCCTCGTTGCCATAGCCGACAAACGCCAGCGTGAACTTGCCGTCCGGATAATCCTTGCGGCGCAGCAGCTGCATGCCCAGCACCTCGGTGTA
>CAZVDA010000221.1:0-3808 GCA_964625365.1 uncultured Thiopseudomonas sp.
TGTAGTGGTCAACTAATTCCGGACACGTTTTTAAGTTTTTCTTCTGCTGTTACCGGAGCTAGCCCGCGGTTGAAAGCGTGGGGACGCTGCTGATTGTAATAGCCCATCAGATAGCTACCAATATCTTTTCGAGCGGCTGCAAGGCTGGGGTAGCCAAGTGTCGGTATCCACTCTGTTTTCAGGCTGCGGAATAGTCGCTCCATAGGTGCGTTATCCCAACAGTTGCCTCGGCGACTCATGCTTTGAATCATCCGATAACGCCAGAGACGCTGCCGAAATTTACGACTCATATACTGCGAGCCTTGGTCTGAGTGGAACATAACTCCGGCAGGGCGACCACGCTGCTGCCAAGCATGATCCATTGCCTGAACGACCAGTCCGGCATCCGCCGTGTCGGACATGGCCCAGCCGACTACACGACGCGCATATAGGTCTAGCACAACAGCCAGGTAACTCCAGCGTTGTCCTGTCCAGATATAAGTAATGTCGCCACACCACACTCGATCAGGCAGTTCCACACTAAACTCCCGATCCAAGTGGTTGGGAATATCCAGTCGTTCCACCATGGCACGCTTGTATGTGTGAGGTCCTGGTTGTTTGCAAACCAGCCCAAGCTCACCCATGAGCCTGCGCACTTTGAAGCGACCTATGCAAACACCTTGTTCATTTAGCAAGCCTTGTATAGTGCGACTGCCAGCGGAACGACGACTCTTGTTAAATAGCTGTTTGACTCGGGCTCTCAGCTCAACACGCTCTACATCCACACGCTGCCTCCTCTGGCGATGTTCGTAGTAGCACGAACGGTTGATACCAAAGGCCGCACACAACATGCCAACAGGGGCCTGCTCTCTCAACTGGTCAATTAGCGTGTACGTTTCCAGTCGTCCGACATCAAGAGAGCGGTAGCCTTTTTTAGTATGGATTTCTCCATTTCAAGACGTCGGCACCGCTCCTCCAGTTCTTGGATCCGCTGTTGCTCTGGCGTCATGGCTTTGCCTTTGGGCGTAATCCCTTGGCGCTCCTCAGCCAGTTGCTGTACCCAGTGGTGCAATGTTGATGGGCCTACGCCAACTGATGTACTGGCTTGTGCAAGGCTGTAGCCTTGATCCAGTACCAAGCTGGCTGCTTCCTGTTTGAACTCAGGGGTAAATGTACGTCGTTTTTTGGTCATCGAGCACCTCGCAAGGGCGAACATTGTCGCCTAAATGAGTGTCCGGTTTCATTAGACCACTACAGTAGGATCCATAGCCGGATGCATGCACCGAATTTAAAAGCTTCGCGCAGGAAAAGAGCCCTATGTTGTAGGAGGGGGCTTGCCCCCGACATGGCTGTATGCAGTGGCTTTCTCAGGGGACAAGCCCCTTCGCACAACAGCAAGTCCTTCGCACAACTGTCTTTTGGCCAATCGTTCAAGTCCGCTATAGTAAGCGCCTGTTTTTACTGCACTCCAGACCATGCTGCCCATCGACGCCATACTGCCCCGGCTGCAACAAGCCCTGACCGAATACCCAACAGTGCTGCTGCAGGCACCGCCTGGTGCCGGTAAAACCACCAGGGTACCGCTGGCATTGCTGGATGCTCCCTGGCGTGACGGCCGCAAGATCCTGATGCTGGAACCACGGCGGCTGGCGGCACGCACGGCAGCGCAGTTCATGGCGCGCCAGCTGGGCGAGCAGGCCGGCCAGACCGTTGGCTACCGCACCCGGCTGGACAGCAAGGTTTCCGCAGCCACACAAATCGAAGTGGTCACCGAAGGCATCCTCACCCGCCTGATCCAGCAGGATCCCATGCTGGACAACTACGCTGCCGTGCTGTTTGACGAGTTTCACGAACGTTCACTGCATGCCGACCTCGGGCTGGTGCTGGTACGTGAAAGCCAGCAGGCGCTGCGCGAGGACCTGCGCGTGCTGGTGATGTCGGCCACCCTGGACAGCGCCCCTATCGCCCGTCTGCTCGGGGATGTCCCGGTCATCAGCAGCGAGGGTCGCGCCTACCCGGTGGAGGTCATTTACCGGCCGGTGCGCGAGCTGCAACGCAATCTGGCCGAGGCGGTGTGCGGCTGCATCCGCCAGGCACTGCAGGAACAAAGCGGCTCGTTGCTGGTTTTCCTGCCCGGCATCGGCGAGATTCGTCGCGTAGTCGAACGCCTGCAAGACCAGCTGCCGCCGGATGTGCTGCTGGCTCCGTTGTACGGCAACCTGCAGGCCGCCGAACAGGACAGTGCCATCGCACCCGCCCCGAACGGCACGCGCAAAGTGGTACTGGCCACCGCCATCGCCGAAACCAGCCTGACCATCGAGGGCGTGCGCGTGGTGATCGACAGCGGTCTGCAACGCCGTGCCGTATTCGATCCCAACAGCGGCATGAGCCGACTGGTTACCGGTCGGCTGTCAAAAGCCTCGGCCGAACAGCGCAAGGGCCGTGCCGGTCGTATCGAGCCCGGCGTGTGCTACCGCCTGTGGAGCGAAAACGAACAGGCCGCCCTGCCCGACTTCACCCCGCCGGAAATCCGCGAAGCCGATCTGGCCACTTTGGTGCTGGAGCTGGCGCAGTGGGGCACTCGCGATCCCGACCAGCTGGAATGGATCGATCCGCCACCGGCCGCACACTGGAATCAGGCCCGCGACCTGCTGCAACTGCTCGGTCTGCTCAATGCCGACGGCAGCATCAGCGACAACGGCAAGACTGCCCGTGAGCTGGGTGTGCACCCGCGGCTGGCCAACATGATCCTGCATGGCCGCAAGCTGGGACTGGGCGCGGCAGCGGCCGATATCGCCGCCCTACTGGGCGAGCGTGACCTGCTCGGACCGCAGGAGGGTGCCGACCTGCACGAGCGGCTGCGCCTGCTGCATGGCGAGCGCCCGGCCCGTGGCATCGACCGTGCCCGGCTCAATGCCGTGCGCCAGTCGGCCAGGCAGCTGCATCGGGGCAAGCCCGGCAATCTGCCGACCCCGGAACAGAGCGGCCGCCTGCTGGCTCTGGCCTATCCCGACCGCATCGCCCTGCGCCGCGCGCAAAGCCATCGCTACCAGCTCAGCAATGGCCGTGGTGCCAGCCTGCGCGAAGACGATCCGCTGGTACGTGAGCAGTGGCTGGTGGCTGCCGAGCTGGATGGCCGAGCCCGCGAAGCACTGATCTATCTGGCCGCACCGGTCAATCCCGCCGAACTGGAGCAGGACCAGCCGCACCTGCTTGGCGAAAGCGAAGAAGCCGTCTGGGACGAACAACGCGGCACAGTTGTGCTGCGTCATGTGCGCAAGCTGGGCCAGCTGGTACTGGCAGAAAAGGAACTGGGCAAACCCGCTCCAGAACAGATCCAGCAGGCACTGCTGGATGCGGTACGACAAAAAGGACTCGATAGCCTGCCCTGGAACCAGAGTGCGCGCCAATGGCAGGCAAGGGTGCAACTGCTGGCACGGGAGTTTCCCGAAGACTGGCCGGATATCAGCGATAGCGCCCTGCTGGCAACGCTCGAGCACTGGTTGCTGCCTTACCTGGCCGGCATGCAGCGCTGGGCCGACCTGCAGCGGCTGGAATTGCACAATGCCCTGAACGGTCTGCTTGATTACCAGCAACAGCAGCAACTGGGCCAGCTGGCACCAGCCACGCTGGAAATCCCCACCGGACAGCAGGTACGACTGGATTATCTGGCGGAAAACGGCCCGGTACTGGCCGCCAAACTGCAGGCCATGTTCGGGCTGGAACACACACCAACCGTTGCTGCCGGCAGGGTACCGGTGCTGATCCACCTATTGTCGCCGGCCAGCCGGCCACTGGCCGTCACTGCCGACCTGCACAGCTTCTGGCG
>CAZVDA010000222.1:0-3806 GCA_964625365.1 uncultured Thiopseudomonas sp.
AGGTCTGCGGTTCGATCCCGCATAGCTCCACCAAATCAAGAAAACCGGATCAATTGATCCGGTTTTTTTATGTCTGAAATTTACAACGGACTGCTGGCATAAAAATGCCGCGACGGGCGCGGCATGTGGTTGCTTAAAACAGGTCGCCTTCCTGCCTGCGGCGCGCCTCGCGCTGGAGCTGGTTGACGTAGCGGTCGATGGTGCGCTGGGCCATGCCGTCCAGGCCGATAAAGCGCAGGCCGGCAATGCTGTAGGGCAGGCTGTCGTGGGCCTTGCAGTGGCGTACTTCGGCGGACAGGGGCAGTTTGCCGTCCGGCAGCACCAGCATTGAGCCGGTAAGGGCGTCGCCGGCATTCAGGCCGGTTTCTTGTTGTTCAATGCGTACCCTACAGCCGGTGGCGGAAAGATCCAGAATTTTTCCTTCCTGGGTGGGCAGCTTGGCGTGGCCGCCGAGCAGGATGCTGATGGGCTCGCCGGGCAGGGTGGGAGCACGGAATGCACTGCGCTTCTGGTGATAGTAAAGTTCGTCCGGCAGGTCAAACCACGCGGCGGTATGGCCCTCTACCAGACCCATTTCCGGAGCGGCATGGGACTTCCAGTAAATATGCACGCCGTCTAGATGGGCATCAACCCGGAAGGAATCGCCGCGCACCAGAAAGCGCTGCCCCTCGACCGGTACCAGCTCGTCCAGTGCCAGTTTGCCGCGTCCACGTTCGGTGCCGGTAAGGTAGGTCAGAAAGCGCTGTCCCTGACCCTGAAAAATCAGGGTCAGTGGAATGTTCTGCTGGGCGAGCTGGTTAAAAATACCCAGTTGCTCTACAGGAGAACGCAGGATTTTGGGTGGCTGGGGACCGCTGGAATCCCCGAAAAAACCGGACATGTAATAAGTTTCCCGGACAGTTGTATGTGGGTGCGAATCAGGCGCGGGTATAGGTTCGGTTAGAGCCGCTGCTGGTTGTGCTGCCGGAGCGGTTGTACAGGGCGGGGCCGTCGTTGCCGCGCAGGATGTTCAGTGCACTGCCAACGCCAACCTGGTTGGTGCGGATAAGCCGCCCGTTGCGGATGTTGGCTGCCTGGCAGGTTTCCATCAGGGCAGCCAGTTGCTGGTGCTGTTCGGCCAGCCGGGCCGTATCCGGCGCACTGGCGGCAAATGCCATGAAGCCTTCTGCGCTGGCCTCATGGCCGTGTTCGCGCAGGATGGCGGTGCGGCGGTTGGCGTTGCGGGCCAGGCTTTCAAGAAGGGGCTGCTTGCTTTGCAGCAGTTGCTGCAGCTGTTCAATGTGCCGCTCGCCAAGGGCGGTGAATTCCAGATCCAGCGTTTCCAGCAACTGCCGGCAGGTGTTGATATCTGTTTCGATAAGGTTTAACAGTTCAGTGTCGGCCATGATGTATGCAGGTTAGAAACGGGCTTCAAGGACCGTTATCTTATCTGCAACAGCAGTACTGTCAACACTGTACTGGCCTTCTGCAATTGCCTGGCGAAGCGCAGCGACCTTTTCAAGGTCAACTGGCTCGGGGGTGACGGCCAGTTTTTCTGCAACGTCCTGCAGGCGCAGGGCATCGCTGCTCAGGTGTACGGCTTCGCCCTGCGGGTGGCCGGGAGCTGTGGCTGGCGACTGCAGTGTGGTGCCGGCAGTCTTGTTGCCGGCGGCCTGGCTGGCACTGACGTGGCCGCCGGGCGGCTGGGTGTCACCAGGTCGATTGAATTGGATGGCCATTGTAATTCTCCGCTGTGGGCGCGGCCGGTATCACGGGCAGGTGCGAAAACGGCAGCGCTTTGTATATCAGACTTGCGCGGTGTATCGGCGACAGGCCGGCAAACTTTAACGGGAATGAACGCCAGTTGCGCACTGCACGGTGCGCAGGGTCTGTATTGCTACATGGGGGCTTCTACCTGGCCCGGGCCGGTAACAATGGCGTGAATGACGCGCTGTGAGCGGATGTTGCGTACCTTGATTTGTTGCCCGGTGGACCCGTCACTGAGGGCTTCGCCCAGCATGCGGACACTGATCGGGCCGCTGGTAGCGCTGATGATGACCTGATCGCCGCGCTTGATGACCGGCGGTGTGCGGATCATGCTGGACAGCACTGGCTGGTTGGCTGGCAGTGCACGAATGGACAGGCTGCCCGCTACCTGGCCGATGTCCAGTAGATAGCCCTGGCTCAGGGCGCTGATGTCGCGTTCGGCCAGCATCAGGTCGCCGGCCTGCAGTACCGTGTTGCGCTTGATCGGGTGGCGGGTTACCACTATATCCCTGTGCAGGCTGACCTGTGCGGGTACATACAGTGCCCAGGGAGCGCTGCCGGGGCAGCGGATGCGTATGCTGAGGCGACCGATGGGGACTTCGGTATTTTCCAGGCTGGCCTGCAGCGGCTCGGAGCAGGCTTTCATGCGCAGGCGGCTATCCAGACGGCCGATCCTGATTTGATGGCGGCCGGCAATCTGGCTTGTGGTTAAATAGTCCTGTACCTGCTGCTCAAGAAAAGTATCGGCGGTGTCGATAATGTCGTCGATGCTTGTATAGGGCGCTGCCTGGGCGGCGAAGGCGGGCAGGCAGCCGGCCAGCACAAACAGGATGGCAGAATACAGGCCGGGGTGGCGCAAGAATCGCGGTGCTGTCATCATGGCCTCCATGGATGCGGGTTTATTGTGACGTCTGCTTCAGGCCAGACGTTTGTAACGTTTTACAGTAGGGTAACACAGGGCCGCCTGCCCGTTGCACGGCGCGGGGTTCCTGACCTGAAATCAGATATGGTTGAGGAGCATGTATGGCTAGTGTTTTGGATTCGGTAAACCAGCGAACGCAGCTTGTTGGTCAGAACCGCCTTGAATTGCTGCTGTTTCGCCTTTCCGGTTCGCAGCTCTATGGCATCAACGTATTCAAGGTGCGTGAGGTGCTGCCCTGTCCGCCGCTGACAGCCTTGCCGCATGCCAGTGCGGTAGTGCGTGGCGTGGCATCGGTGCGCGGCACGACTGTGCCCATCATTGACCTGGCGCTGGCTACCGGACGGCGCGAACAGGCGGATCTCAAGCACAGTTTTGTGATTATTACCGAGTACAACACCCGGGTGCAGGGGTTTCTGGTCAGCGGCGTGGAGCGCATTGTCAACCTGAACTGGGAAGCCGTGCTGCCGCCACCGGTTGGCAGTGGCCATGACCATTATTTGACCGCGGTAACGCGGGTTGACGAGCAGCTGGTCGAAATTATCGACGTGGAAAAAGTGTTTGCCGAAGTGGTGCCCGGTGACGAGCGGGTCGATGATGGCGTCATTGATTCCGGTGTGCGTGAAGGCGCCAGCGGCCGCAAGATCATGATCGTTGATGACTCGTCGGTGGCGCGCAAGCAGCTCAGTCGCGTACTGACCGAAATTGGTGTCGAGCTGGTGGTTCTCAATGACGGACGTGCAGCCTATGAATACCTGCATGGCATGCTTGGCGAGGGGCGAAACCCGGCAGAGGAGTTTGCGATGCTGATTTCCGATATTGAAATGCCGGAGATGGACGGTTACACCTTGACGGCGGAAATTCGCAGCCATCCGCAACTCAGGGATATGTATGTCATGCTGCATACATCCCTGTCGGGCGTGTTCAACCAGGCCATGGTAGAAAAGGTGGGGGCCAACGAGTTTTTGGCCAAATTCAAGCCCAACGAGCTGGCCGGCAAGGTCATTGCACGGCTGCGTGCCCTGTCCTGACGTGGTAGCCGGCGAATTAAAGCATTAAAATGCCAGCAAATGATCTATAATCAGAAACGTATACTTTTTTTTGAAGGCGCATGCTGTGTCAGTGACTAATCTGGATTTCG
>CAZVDA010000223.1:0-3769 GCA_964625365.1 uncultured Thiopseudomonas sp.
CTGTTCGTCGGCAATCACCAGTTTCAACTGCAGCTGCGTGTCCGCACCGGCGGCTTGTATGCACTCGCGCAGGCGATCGGCAACAAAACGCATCCCGGATGAAGGCGGTTTGGGGCTGAGGGTCAGATAGTCCAGCTGGTCAAACCAGGGCTGAGCCTTGCTGCCCTGGGTTTCCATGGCAAAGCGGTAGCCTTGCTGTTTGCCCAGTTGCAACAGCGGCTCCAGCGGCTGCAGGGCGGGATTGCCGCCCGACAGGGTAATCAGCAACGGCATGCCGCCACTGAGCTGGCTGACCTGCTGCATGATGGCGGTGGCCTCCATGGCCTGCCACTGCGTCTTGAATTGCGGCTCCACCGCATACAGGGTGTCGCACCAGCTGCAACGGAAATCACAGCCGCCAGTGCGCACAAATACCGTGGGCATGCCGACCAGCGCACCTTCGCCCTGTACCGTCGGGCCAAAAATCTCGCTGATCAGGATCATGGCTGGTAACGGGCCCAGGTTTTGGGTGTTTCCGATACCGCCACCGCACATACCTGCGGCCAGCGTGGCCTGGCCCAGTCATACAGATGACGCGCCAGCAGCTCGGCGGTAGGCCGGTCGTTGGCCAGCACCTCGTTGAGATGGCGGTGATCCAGCCGCTCGTCGATGTAGTCCTTGAACGGTTTGAGTGCGGTGTAATCCACCACAAAGCCGTACTCATCCAGCTGTTCGCTGGCCAGCTCCAGCCGTACCACATAGTTGTGGCCGTGCAGGCGGGCGCAGGGATGGCCCTCCGGCATGTTGACCAGCTGGTGCGAGGCGCTGAAATGAAATTCCTTGCTGATGTGATACATGCTCAGGCCTCCCGGTGCGCGTAGCGGGTCGGGTCCGGCACGCCGGCCAGTTTTAACGCTTCGATGCGCTCCAGACAGGTGCCACAGCGCCCACAGTGCAGCGCCCCGCCCTCGTAACAGGACCAGGTCTCGGCAATGGGTACGCCATAGCGGGCAGCATCGCCGGCAATCGCGGTCTTGTCGGTTTTGACATAGGGTGCCAGCAGCTTGACCGGCTGCTGGTCGGCCAGCGCCAGTTGCTGCATGACGGCCATGGCGTCAATAAACTCGGGCCGGCAGTCGGCATACACAAAGTGGTCGCCGCCATGCACGGCAATGGCCACCGTATCCAGCCGGCGTGCCGCCGCCACGCCAAAGGCGATGGTCAGCATGATGGCATTGCGGTTGGGCACCACGGTCAGCTGCATGCTGTCCGCGTTGTAGGCACCATGGGGCACCTCGATATCGTCGGTCAGCGCCGAACCGGACAGCTGGCGGCCAATGCTGGCAATGTCGAGCAGGATAAAGGGTACATCCAGGCGCTGTGCGCACAGGCGAGCGGCGTCGATTTCTTTTTTGTGGCGCTGGCCATAGTCAAAACACAGCAATGCGGCCAGCTGGCCCTGGCTGTGTAAACGATGGGCGAGCGTAACGGAATCAAATCCGCCGGAGCAGATTAGAAGGGTATTCATACGGGGGTCCTTGTTTTGTTCGGGTAGGCTGCGACCGATTGGAGCGCGAATTTTAGTGGAGCCGGCGGGCAAATGCCAGACAACGGTCAAGCCATTCACAAAAGCTGTGGATAACTCTGTGGACTGGCTGGCGATCAATGCCGCAGATGCACTGTCTGCCAGTGCTGGCTGCAACCTGTACATTTTTTAACCAGCCAGGGCACAGCCACTATAAATCAATGGGTTAGAATATTTTATTGTCAGCTCAAGGCCTTTTGCCCGCCCTGCCCTGCATGCGGCGCTCCAAGATGCGCCTATGTGCACAACAGCCGCGGGCAGGCCAGACAGCAGGCATAAAAAAAGGCGCCACAAGGGCGCCAAAGGCGGAAAACCGTACGCAAAAGGGTTAGAAACAGTCACCCGGCACATGCACATAGCCGCTCATCAACACCCGGGCGCTGCGGCTCATAATGGCTTTTTTGGCGATCCACTGACCGTTTTCTTCCACAGCCTCGGCACCCACGCGCAGCGTGCCGGACGGATGCCCGAAACGCACCGCGTTACGCTCGCCACCACCGGCGGCCAGGTTAACCAGTGTGCCGGGAATCGCCGCCGCCGTACCTATGGCCACCGCTGCGGTGCCCATCATCGCATGGTGCAACTGCCCCATGGACAGGGCCCGTGCCAGCACGTCGATGTCTTCGGCTTTGACTTGCTTGCCGCTGGACGAGGTGTAGCTGGCAGGCGGCGCAACAAAGGCTACCTTGGGCGTGTGCTGGCGGGCAACCGCCTCCGACACGTCCTTGATCAGACCCATTTTTACTGCACCGTAGGAGCGGATCAGCTCAAATTTGGCCAAGGCTTCTTTATCGCCGTTAATAGCGCCTTGCAGCTCGGTACCGGTGTAACCAATATCCGCCGCATTGACGAAGATGGTTGGAATACCGGCGTTGATCAGGGTCGCCTGCAAGCTGCCCACACCGGGTACGTCCAGGGTATCGACCAGATTGCCGGTGGGGAACATGGAGCCTTCGCCATCGGCCGGATCGAGGAATTCGATCTGCACTTCGGCTGCCGGAAAGGTCACGCCATCCAGCTCGAAATCACCGGTTTCCTGCACCTGACCATTGGTAATCGGCACATGGGCAATGATGGTTTTCTGGATATTCACCTGCCAGATATGTACGGTGCAGATGCCGTTGTCGGGAATCTTGGCGGCATCGACCAGGCCATTGCTGATGGCAAAGGAACCCACCGCAGCGGTCAGGTTGCCGCAGTTGCCGCTCCAGTCAACAAAGGGCTTGTCGATGGACACCTGACCAAACAGGTAGTCGACATCGTGCCCTGGCTGGCTGCTCTTGCTCAGCAATACGCTTTTGCTGGTGCTGGAGCTGCCGTTGCCCAGACCGTCGATCTGCTTGCCGTAGGGATCCGGGCTGCCAATGATGCGCAGCAACAGATTATCGCGTGCCGCGCCGGGTTGCTGAGCCACCTCGGGCAGATCCTGCACACGCAGGAACACACCCTTGCTGGTACCGCCACGCATGTAAGTGGCAGGGATTTTAATTTGAGGTACAAAAGACATAATTGTTTTCCGTGCAATTGCTGGTATGAAGATTTGTGTTGGGGCTGATGGTTGGTAAAGGCTTCCGCAAGCTGACGCTCATGCGCCGAAGCAAGCTTCGGCACACGAGCTGATGCTTGCTACAGCCTTCACCAACCCGCCCTGCGAATTCTGTGTAAAACGCAATTTTCGGGGTGGAAGGGGAGAGGCGCGCTGGAGTCCGGATGAGACGCTCCGCAAGCTGACGCAGCCAGTTTGAACAGGTTCAAACCTGACTGCTGATGCTTGCTCCGGTCTCCCCCGGACTCCCCGAAACCGCTGCGTAAAATTCATCCACACGCAAAGGCGCCTGAAGAAACTGGCGACAGCAGCACGGCAAATGCATACCACTTCAGCGCTGTGTAACTTCGGATGCCGAACACGCAGATTCCAAGCACTGCAGCACAGTAATTTCTCCCAACACACAAAAACATCAGAAGAAACCCGCGACAGCAGCACGGCAAAGCCGTGCCACTCCCTCCCCCTCAGCGCGGTGCGCATTTGGGTGACCGGGATGACCGGAGCAAAACCTCAGCTGCCAGGTTTGAACTTGTTCAAACTGGCTGCGTAGTTTTGCGTAGCGTCATCCCGGTCACCCACAGCACCAAAGCTAAAAACCCATCACTCCCCCAAAAAGTCCTTGGCAAACTTCTGCAACACACCACCCGCCTCATACACCT
>CAZVDA010000224.1:0-3687 GCA_964625365.1 uncultured Thiopseudomonas sp.
GTAACTGGAGTATCCATCATGAAAGCCATAATGCGTCTATGGGATCGCCTGGAGGAGGCATTTATTGTCTTTCTGCTGGCAGCTATGACCCTGGTGACCTTTGTTTACGTAGTCCTCAACAACTTCTACGGCCTGTTTTACAAAATTGCCGAATGGTTTGCCGAAGACTCGAAAATGCAGGAAATTTCCTACGCCATCGGCGACTTCATCATGGACGGTGCCCAGGCGATGACCTGGAGTAACGCCCTGACCAAGGCGCTGTTTGCCTGGCTGATATTCTTCGGTATTGCCTATGGCGTGCGGGTTGGTGGACATATTGGTGTGGATGCGCTGATTAAACTGGCTCCGCGCCACATTCAGCGCATTGTTGGGTTTGTTGCGGTTGCCATCTGTCTTGGCTATGCCGGTTTGATGACCACCGCCAGTTATCACTGGGTCAACACCCTGATGACGCACAATATTGGTGCTGATGACCTCGGTCAGTTTGGCGTTGCTCAATGGCATATCAACTTGATTGTGCCGTTGAGTTTTGCGCTGGTATTTATCCGCTTCTTTGAGATTTTCGTGCGTATCCTGCGCGACGAACAAACCGGCCTTGGTCTGGCGGATGAAGCTGCCGATGCCATGAAACTGTCAGATAGCAAGGAGTAAGCCATGACCATTCCATTTTTGTTTTTGGCACTGTTTGCTTTAATGTTTCTCGGTACGCCGGTAGCTATTTCTCTTGGTTTAGCCGGCTCGCTGACCATTTTGCTGTTCAGCCCTGACTCGGTCAGCTCGCTGGCGATCAAGCTGTTTGAAACCAGCGAACACTACACCCTGTTGGCGATTCCGTTCTTCCTGCTGGCCGGCTCCTTTATGACCACCGGCGGCGTGGCGCGACGCTTGATCGACTTTGCCAACGCCTGTGTTGGTCACATCCGCGGTGGCCTGGCCATTGGTGCGGTGCTGGCCTGCATGCTGTTTGCGGCCCTGTCCGGCTCCAGCCCGGCAACCGTGGCGGCGGTCGGCTCGATTGCAATTGCCGGCATGGTGCGCTCCGGCTATCCGCAGCCGTTTGCCGCCGGTATCGTCGCCAACGCCGGTACCCTGGGCATTTTGATTCCGCCTTCGGTAGTGATGGTTGTGTATGCCGCTGCCACTGAAACCTCGGTCGGTAGCATGTTTATGGCTGGTGTGGTACCGGGCCTGATGCTGGGTGGCGCACTGATGGTGGCGATTTATGTCATCGCGGTGAAAAAGAATCTGCCAGCCATGCCGCGAGCTACAGTGCGCGAGTGGCTAAGCTCGGCACGCAAGGCTATCTGGGGCTTGCTGCTGATGGTGATTATCCTCGGTGGTATTTACTCCGGCATGTTTACTCCGACCGAGGCGGCGGCAGTAGCGGCCGTGTATTCGGCTTTTATTGCGATTTTTGTCTACAAGGACATGCGTTTTCGTGACAGTCACAAGGTGGTTCTGGAGTCGGCCAAGCTCAGCATCATGCTGATGTTTATCATCGCCAACGCCATGCTGTTTGCCCACGTACTGACTACCGAGCAAATTCCGCAGCAAATCACCGCCATGGTGGTTGAGGCAGGTCTGTCACCTTGGATGTTCTTGCTGGTGGTAAATATCGTGCTGCTGATTGCCGGTGCATTTATGGAGCCGTCAGCGATTATTCTGATTCTGGCTCCGATTCTGTTCCCGATTGCCGTGGAACTGGGCATCGACCCGATTCACCTCGGTGTGGTGATGGTGGTGAATATGGAAATCGGCATGATCACCCCGCCGGTAGGACTGAACCTCTTTGTGGCCTCGGCAGTCACCGGAATGCCGGTCACCAGTGTGATCCGTGCAGCCTTGCCGTGGCTGAGCATCCTGCTGGTGTTCCTGATACTGATTACCTATATCCCGTCCATATCCATGTTCCTGCCACGCATGCTGGGTATGTAGCCAGCGGCGGTCCAGGTGCTGTAGCAGAAGCCGTATCCGCTGGCCGGGTACGGCTTTTTTGTCACCAAAAATATGGAATTTGGCGTTTTAATGCGGCAATTTTCGCCAGCATGCGCATGTTCGCAAAATAGACATAATTGGATAGATCTGATTTGTATCAAGAAGATTCCGTAGAGGTGTGGCCTATATTTCCCGCATATATTTAGTAGTAAGGAAGTACTCCCATGTTGAAGCCGACCGCCTTGCAGAACGCTGCAAAGGCTTGGCGCAACTGCTGCGCAAGCCTGATGTTGTTGATGTTTTCTTCCCTGGTGATGGCAGCGCCACCCACGGCACTGGAGCAGGAGCGCATCAGCCTTGTGCTGCCGGCGGTCAGCCAGGTGTCCGAGCCTGAGGGAGAGTTCCGTGTCCGTACCCTGAAACAGGGTGACGAAATTCTCGGATATGCCTTCCAGAGTAACGATGTCACCCCGATTCCGGCTTATTCCGGCAAGCCGATCAATATGCAGATCGTGCTGGCTCCGGATGGCAACATCCTTGATGCTTATGTACTGGAGCACGACGAGCCAATTCTGCTGATCGGTATTCCCGAACAGAAACTGCACGATTTTGCCGCCAAGTACCAGGGCATCCATGTCAACCAGCGTGTAGTGATTGGCCGCACCAAGGACGAAAACGCAGTTACCATTGACGCCGTATCCGGCGCCACCGTAACAGTGATGGTGGTCAACGAGGTGGTCATGCGAGCCGCGCACAAAGTGGCGGTTGACCTGGGGCTGGTCGAGCCGCACGCCGACGTCAAGCCCAAGCCCTCCAGCATCCTGATGGACAAGTTCGAGAAAAAGGACTGGATCACCCTGACCGGTGACGGCTCGGTGCGCCGTATGCTGCTCAGCTATGGCCAGGTGGATGATGCCTTTATCGGCACCGAGGCCGAGGGCATTGACGAGGCTCCTGCCGAAAAACGCGGCAATACCTTTATCGACCTGTATTTTGCCGACCTGACTACGCCATCCATTGGCCGTAACATTCTGGGCGACACCCAGTACAACCGCATCATGGCCGAGCTTAAACCCGGTGACTATGCCTTTGGCGTGATGGCCAATGGTGACTTTTCGTTCAAGGGTTCGGGCTATGTGCGCGGCGGTATTTTTGACCGTATCCAGCTGCGCCAGTTTGGCGAAATCATCAGCTTCCGCGATCTCGACTTCTTCCGCTTGAGTGACGTGTATGCCGAAGGCATGCCGGACTTCCATGAAATGGGCATCTTTATTGCCCGCTCGCAATACGTGGTTGATCCGGGCAGCAACCTCAGCTTCGAGCTGCTGGTGCGCCGCCAGACCGGCCCGATTGACAGCATCTTCACCAGCTTTGAGCTGGGCTACCAGTGGCTGGAAGACTATATCGAACGGCCTGTGCTGACCAAAGAAGAGCTGGCTGCCATTGAAGAAGCCAACCGTCCGCTGTGGCTGCAGGTCTGGTACCAGAAGAGCTTCCAGGTGGCAGTGTTGCTGGCTGGCCTGGTGGTGCTGGTAGGCATCCTGTTTGTACAGGACATGCTGGCCCGTCGTCCGTCCCTGCTCAAGAAAATCCGTATCGGCTACCTGAGCTTTACCGTGCTGTTCATCGGCTGGTATGCGTTGGGGCAGATTTCGGTGGTCAACGTATTTGCCTTTACGCATGCGTTTATGGGCAGTTTCAAGTGGGATACCTTCCTGATCGACCCGATCATGTTCATCATGTGGAGCTTTG
>CAZVDA010000225.1:0-3685 GCA_964625365.1 uncultured Thiopseudomonas sp.
TTTCATCTTCGATGCTGATCGGCAGAATTTCTTTGGCGAGTTCACCCATGGAAGCGGTGTTCCTTAATCAGACAAGGGGTTTGGAAAGGCCGGTTTGGCCATTTCCAGAATCGCCGGAGTATAGCACAAAAGCCCCCACCTGAGCAGACCGGATTTTGCTAATGCAATGCGCCGACCGCCATCAGCTGGCGCATTTTATCGGCATCAGGCCGCTCAACCACGCCACGCTCGGTGACAATCACGTCCACCAGGCTGGCCGGCGTAACATCAAACACCGGATTGAATGCCGCCAGGTCCGTGGTCACCGGCTGGCCGTTGACCTGTAATAGCTCGTCGGCACCGCGCTGCTCAATAGGAATATCCGCGCCACTTTGCAGCTGCATGTCGATGGTGGAGCCGGGTGCCACCACCATCAGCCGCACGTCATGGTGACGGGCCAGCACTGCCAGCGAGTAGGTGCCGATCTTGTTGGCCACATCGCCATTGGCGGTGATGCGGTCTGCACCGACAATCACCCAGGTAATATCGCCTTCGCGCAGCAAGTGCGCCGCCGCAGAGTCGGCATTCACCGACACCGCAATGCCCTCTTGCGCCAGCTCCCAGGCGGTTAGCCGTGAACCCTGCAGCCAGGGCCGGGTTTCATCGGCATGCACGTGAGCCACCAGCCCGGCCAGATGCGCGGCGCGGATCACGCCCAGCGCGGTACCAAAGCCGCCGGTCGCCAGCGCTCCGGCATTGCAGTGGGTCAGCAGGTGCTGGGGCGCATCGCAGTAGCGCTGAATGATGTCCATCCCCAGCTGCGCCATGGCCAGATTGGCTTCGCGGTCGGCCTGGTGAATGGCAACGGCTGCTGACTCAAGCTGCTGCAACGGACACCTGTCCGGCTGCAGGTTATCCAGCCGTTGCTGCATTTGCTCCAGCGCCCAGAACAGGTTGACCGCGGTGGGGCGGGATGCGGCCAGCAGTTGCATGTCCGTGCGCAGGGCTGAGCGCCAGTTATGCTGGTTGTGTAAAAAATGCTGGCGGGCAGCCAGCACCACGCCGTAGGCCGCCGCTATGCCGATGGCCGGTGCGCCGCGTACCACCATGTCACGGATAGCGGCGGCGGTTTGTGCGGCATCATGGCACACGATCCACTGTTGCTGCAGCGGCAGCTGCCGCTGATCAAGCAGGCACAGCACGCCCTGCTTCCATTCAAGCGGCACAATCCGCTCTGCCGCCAGCAATTGCTCACGCATTTTAGCCAGCCGCACCCAGCATTAGTGCCTTCATCTCGGCAACGGCGTTCTCCAGGCCCACAAACAGGGCATGGGCAATAATCGCGTGGCCAATGTTCAGCTCGTTGATGCCCGGAATGGCGGCAATTGCTTCGACGTTCTGGTAGTTGAGACCATGGCCGGCATTCACGGTCAAGCCCTGTTTCTGGGCAAAAGCCGCCGCCTTGCGGATTTTTTCCAGCTCGATGGCCTGCTGGTGTGCGGTTTCGGCAACGGAGTAATGACCGGTATGCAGCTCGATAGTGGTTGCCCCGACCCGCTTGACCGCCAGAATCTGCTGCTCGTCGGCATCGAGGAAAATGGATACCTGAATGCCGGCCTTTTGCAGGCGCTCGACGGCAGCGGCAATACGGCCTTCCTGACCGGCTACGTCCAGCCCGCCTTCGGTGGTCAGCTCTTCGCGGGTTTCCGGCACCAGACAGACATGCTGCGGGCGGATGCGCTCAACGATTGCCAGCATCTCTTCGGTGACGCCCATTTCAAAATTCATGGGCGTGCGCATCAACTCGCGCAGCAGCTCGACATCACGGTCCTGGATATGGCGACGGTCTTCACGCAGGTGGATGGTGATGCCGTCGGCACCGGCCTGCTCGCACAGCAGCGCAGCCTTGACCGGCTCGGGATCATGACCGCCACGGGCCTGGCGCAAGGTAGCGATATGGTCGATGTTGACGCCCAGCAGAATGCGTTTCTTGAGGTTCATGCAGATGTCTCCTTGTGCCGCAAAAAGAGTTCGCGGCTCATTAACGGGCGGTTGCCCAGATGGGGGGCCAGCGCCTGGCGCATCAGGCGTTTGGCCGCCTGCAGCACCCGTGGCTGTTGCCATTGTACGTCAGCCAGTGCCTGTAGGTCGGCACCCAGAAAAGCACCGGGCTGGAAGCGCTCGCCGGCCACCAGCCCCAGTTCCGGCTGCAGCAGATACCAGCGGTCCTGCTCAAGCGGCTGGCCATTGCTGTCATGCTCTAGCGCAAAACC
This sequence comes from uncultured Thiopseudomonas sp., assembly GCA_964625365.1. Classification (GTDB taxonomy): domain Bacteria; phylum Pseudomonadota; class Gammaproteobacteria; order Pseudomonadales; family Pseudomonadaceae; genus Thiopseudomonas. The sequence goes on from CAZVDA010000225.1 coordinate 2,253, forward strand.
GTAGCCCAGTTGCTCCAGTACGCGCCACTCATAGCTACGCAGTAACGGCTCGACCGGCTGGCCGGCGGCCAGTGCCTGCAGGGTCAGTTCGTAATGTTCAAACACCAGCGGTAAGGGGTCGGCCTGCGGCAGCAGGCGCATACCCAGCTCATTCAGGTAGAGGGCGCACATCAGGCGCTGGCCTTCGAGCAGCAAAAAGCCGCCGGACGGCTCCAGCCGGGACAGGCTTTTTAGCTCGCCACGGCCGGAAAACTCGACCTCCAGCCGGTTGAAGGGGCGTGCCACGCTGCCCTTTTTGCTGCGATAGCCGCGCAGCACGGCACGGATGCGTCCCTGCCCGCGGCTGAACAGGTCCAGCAGTGCGCTGGTTTCCTTGTAGGGACGCACATGCAGGACAAAAGCGGAATCCGGCTGCATGCCACGACCTGCGAGGCTAGTCCTGATAGCCGAGCGAGCGCAGAGCCCGCTCGTCATCCGACCAGCCCTTTTTAACCTTGACCCAGAGGTTGAGCATGATTTTGGTGTCAAACAGGACTTCCATATCCTTGCGGGCTTCCTGGCCGATCAGCTTGATACGGTCGCCCTTGTCGCCAATCAGGATTTTTTTCTGGCCTTCACGCTCAACCAGGATCAGCGCATGAATGTGCAGGATGCGGCCCTGATATTTGAATTCCTCGATCTCTACCGTCATCTGGTATGGCAGCTCGGCACCCAGCTGGCGCATAATTTTTTCGCGTACCAGTTCGGCAGCCAGGAAGCGGCTGGAACGGTCGGTGATCTGGTCTTCGGGGTAAAAGTGCTCGCTTTCCGGCAGGCGCTCGCCAATCAGACGTTCCAGGGTATCCAGGTTGTGCTGGTGCAGTGCCGAAATGGGCACAATTTCTGCCTGTGGCAGTTTTTCATGCAGCCATTGCAGATGCTCGAGCATGTCGGTCTTGTCTTCCAGACGGTCGGACTTGTTGACCGCCACAATCAGCGGGCAGCGCAGGTCCTTGACCCGCTGCCAGACCATTTCGTCTTCTTCGGTCCAGCGCATGCGATCCACCACAAACACGCAGACATCAATGTCGCGCAGGGCGGTGACCGCGCTACGGTTCATGTAGCGGTTGAGTGCCGTCTGGCCGCCGGCGTGGAGGCCGGGGGTGTCGATGTAGATGGCCTGCACCGCGCCCTCGGTCTTGATGCCGAGCATGTTGTGGCGGGTGGTTTGCGGCTTGCGCGAAGTAATCGCCAGCTTCTGGCCAAGAATATGATTGATCAGCGTGGATTTGCCGACATTGGGCCGGCCAACCACGGCAACGTGGCCGCAGCGGCTGGTCTGGGATTCAGTCATGGGAATTACCGTTTTCAATGCCCAGCGCCGTCAGTGCGGCAGCAGCGGCAACCTGTTCGGCAATGCGGCGGCTGCCACCCTGCCCTCGTGTTTTCTGCTC
>CAZVDA010000226.1:0-3684 GCA_964625365.1 uncultured Thiopseudomonas sp.
GTCCCTGTCGCTAGAGCTACATAATTGAAGTGTTAATTAGACAGGAATATCAAGATGCAAACATTTGAAGGTACTTTCATTGCACCACAGGGCAAGTTCGCGCTAGTAGTGGGCCGTTTCAACAGCTTCGTGGTAGAGAGCCTCGTCACCGGTGCCATCGACACCCTAGTGCGTCATGGCGTGAACGAGAGCGATATCAGCGTCATCCGCGCGCCAGGCGCGTTTGAGCTGCCCTTGGTGGCCCAGCGCGTGGCCCAGCGTGAAGAGTTTGCAGCCATCATCGCCCTTGGCGCGGTCATTCGTGGCGGTACGCCGCATTTTGACTATGTGGCCGGTGAGTGCACCAAGGGCTTGGCTCAGGTCTCCATGCAGTATGACGTGCCGGTAGCCTTCGGCGTACTGACTGTAGACAGCATCGAACAGGCGATTGAGCGCTCTGGCACCAAAGCAGGCAACAAGGGCGGTGAAGCAGCCCTGTCAGCGCTGGAAATGGTAAGTCTGCTGTCGCAGCTGGAGGCCAAGTGAGCCTTAACAACGACGACTACGGCGATAACCCACCCCCACGGGCCACCGGCAAAATCGCCAAGCGCCGGGTGGCGCGTACCTTGCTGATGCAGGCGGTTTACCAGTGGCAGCTTGCCGGACAAACGCTGAATGCGATTGATGCCCAGTTTCGTGTCGATAATGACTTTGAGGGCGTGGATGGCGAGTACTTTAGCGAGGGCCTGCGCGCTATTGCTGGCAGTGTGACCGAGCTGGATGAGCTGTTTTCTCCTTACCTTGACCGTGCCGTCAGCTCACTGGACCCAGTTGAACTGGCGATTTTGCGTCTGGCAGCTTGGGAGTTCAGCCAGCGTATTGATGTGCCGTATCGCGTGGTGCTTAACGAAGGTATTGAGCTGGCCAAACAGTTTGGCGCTACCGATGGCCATAAGTACGTCAACGGCGTGCTGGACAAGCTGGCGCTCAAGCTGCGTAGCGCTGAGATCAACCACGACCGCAAGTGATGGCGCACACGACACGTCCGTCAGCGTGATGATGGGCGGGCAGCAGCCGGCCATAAGGCGGTAATACGGGCAGGGGCGAATGCAGGAATTCGAGCTGATCGGCAAGGTTTTCCGCCAAGCAACCTATGCGCAGGCGGGCGGGGCGGTTGAGCAGTCCATTGGTGACGACTGTGCGCTCATTCGGGTGCCGGACGGCCACCGCTTGTGTGTATCTACCGACTCGCTGTTGGCAGGGGTGCACTTTCCTTGGCCCTGCGACCCTGTTTTGCTGGGGCAACGGGCGCTGGCAGTGGCGGTCAGCGATCTGGCTGCCTGTGGTGCCGAGCCGCTGGCATTTACGCTGGCCTTAAGCCTGCCGCAACCCGACAGTGCTTGGCTGGAAGCCTTTTCCCGTGGTCTGGCACAGATGGCCGCGCAGTGCGCGATACGTCTAGCGGGCGGCGACACCACCGCTGGGCCGCTGAATATCGGTATTACCGTGATGGGCAGCGTGCCGGCTGGGCAGGCGCTGTTGCGCAGTTGCGCCCGTGACGGCGAGTTGCTCTATGTCAGCGGGCCATTGGGCGCAGCGGCGGCGGCTTTGCCGCTGTTTACTGATCCGCCTCCGTTTTTGGCCGAAGCTGTTCGCTGCCCGCTGTTGCAGGCGTTTTGGCAGCCGCAGCCGCAACTGGCTCTGGGATACTGGCTGCGCGGTAAGGCCGGCGCGGTGATTGATATTTCAGATGGTTTGTTGGCTGATGCCGGCCATATCGCGGCAGAGTCCGGCGTACAACTGCAAATCCATGCGCAGCAGCTACCGCTGGCTGCCGCGGCGGTGCAGGCGGATGCCGCGCAGGCGCTGCAATGGGCTTTGGCCGGTGGCGATGACTATCAATTGTTGTTTAGTCTGTCATCGGTGCATGCCACTGAACTGGCACAGCTGTTTCCACAGGCACGTTGCATAGGGCGCGTTAGCACGGGGCAGGGCGTTCAGTTGCTGGACGCGTGTGGCCACGCGCTGCCTGTCGAGCAGCGCGGTTATCAGCACTTTAGCTGATGTGCGGTTAGGGGCATGGTGCGCTACTGTCTTACAGAAAGCGCTCAACACCCCTGCCAATGCGCGGAACTCAAGAGTTACGCGGGCCTGGCTGGCCAAGACGAGCGCACATCCGCTATGGGCAGGCGCTACCCACCTAGAGCCGTGCTTGCTCAGCCGATTATGCGTTGCTCCACTATCCGCTTAAATCAGGAATTTCATGAACGACGATATCCATCAACCCCGCGTCTGGCGTAATGTTTGGCACTTTTTGGCCTTCGGTTTTGGTAGCGGGCTGGCGCGCAAAGCGCCGGGCACTTGGGGCACTCTGGCCGGTATGCCCTTTGTGCCGCTACTGCAAAACATCAGTCTGCCGCTGGCGCTGGCCGTGATTACGCTGGCCACGCTCTTTGGTATCTGGTTGTGTGGCAAGGTGGCCGATGATCTGGGGGTGCACGATCATGGCGGCATTGTCTGGGATGAAATCGTCGGTATCTGGATTACGCTGGTGCTGCTGCCGGCGCACTGGGGCTGGTGGCTGGCCGGTTTTGTGGCGTTTCGTTTCTTCGATATTCTTAAACCCTGGCCGATTCGTGTGCTGGATCGCAGACTCGGTGGCGGCCTGGGCATTATGCTGGACGATATTTTGGCCGGTGTGCTGGCCGCGCTGGTATTGTTGGCGGCAAGTTTGTTGATGTGATCCGGATGCGGGCTGCTTGCCGCCATGTGCGTGCCGGAACTGCCTGCATCTATCGGTATCAAAGGGTGGTTGCCGGGGCAAGGAGTGTGCATGGTTCGGTACGTGGTTTTTCTGGCAATATTTCTATGCAATGGCGTGCTGCAGGCGGAGCCTGTGGTGCGTGTTGTCGGTCTGTTTTCCGATGCGGCAGTGGTCAATATTGATGGTCAGCGCACATTGCTCAAGGCCGGGCAGGAAGGCCCGAAAGGCATCCGGCTGGTGTCGGCCGACAGCCGTGGAGCGGTATTGAGCATCAATGGCCGACAGCAACGCATGGAGCTGGCCCGGGATTACAACCAGGGCGGTTACAGCACGCCGGAAAAGCAACGGCTGGTGATTGCCCGTGGACGCGGCGGCCATTACTGGATCAATGGCTCGGTCAATGGCAACAGCATGCCGTTTTTGCTGGATACCGGCGCTTCGTCGGTGGCGCTCAATGAAGCACAGGCCAGACGGCTGGGTATTGATTTCAAGACAAACGGCCGGCCCATGCAGGTGACGACAGCCAGTGGCGTCGAGCGTGGCTGGCAGGTCAGTTTGCGCAGTGTCAAGGTGGGGGCCATCGAGGTGCTGGGGGTCGAGGCGGTGGTGCTGGAAGGCAGTTTTCCCACTGATGCCTTGCTGGGCATGAGTTTTTTGAACCGGATTGGCTGGCGCCAGGAACAGGATGCGCTGATCCTGGAAGCCAAATATTGATCAGGAACGAGGATGTTGCAGTGAAGCGTTTTTTTGTCATGTGCGGCTTGTCGGCTGCAATTGCCCTGACCGGTTGTCAGGCGGTGAATACAACCGAAGCAGGTGCGGTGGGCGTACAGCGCAAGCAGTACATGTTCAGCGCCCTGTCGACCGAGGAGATCAACCAGTCGTACGCGCAGATGTACCGGGAAACCCTGCAGGAGGCCAAAAGCAAGGGCAAGCTGGAT
>CAZVDA010000227.1:0-3682 GCA_964625365.1 uncultured Thiopseudomonas sp.
CTCTGCTGCTCGTCCAGCTTGCCCAGTGTCATGCAGGTTTCCAGACCCATGGCCTTGACGCCCTTGACCATCTCCAGCACGTAGGGCATGTCCTTGGCGGTCGGGTGTTTCCAGGCTGCACCCATGCAAAAACGGGTCGAACCCTGGGTCTTGGCGCGCTGCGCCTCTTCCAGCACCTTTTGCACTTCCAGCAGCTTCTGCTTGTCCAGGCCGGTGTTGTAGTGGCCGGATTGCGGGCAGTACTTGCAGTCCTCGGGGCAGGCGCCAGTCTTGATCGACAGCAGGGTGGAAACCTGCACGCGATTGGCATCGAAATGCTGGCGATGTACCAGCTGCGCCTGAAACAGCAGATCATTGAACGGCTGGGCAAACAGGGCCAGCACCTCGTCGAGGTGCCAGTCATGACGAAGGTCGTGGGCAACTTGCATGGAAGGATCCTTTTTATGGCTGCTAGACTGCACGAAAGAAGCGCCATATTCAGGGAGGATGCATGGCCTGTCAACTTCTTTTGATACGGAAAGTTTACAACTTTCTGCTGCAGCCGGACGCCTGTCTGCTGTGCCTTGGCAAGCTGGCCGGCCAGCAGTTGCCGATCTGTAACGGCTGCCAACTGGACTTGCCCTGGCTGCTGCATGGTTGCCGCCACTGCACGCTGCCGATTCCCGTGGGTGATGTCGAATGTGCCGGTTGCCAGCAAAAGCGCCAGCCGTTCCGCAAGGCCTATTGCGCCTGGCGCTATGACTTTCCGCTGGACATGCTGATCGGCAACTTCAAGTACACCAGGGACTGGCCCACCGGCCGTTTGCTCAGCCTGCTGCTGGCCGGGCATCTGGACTATTTGCAGCAGGAAGAAGACCTGCAACTGGCGGATGCTCTGATTCCCGTACCACTGGCCGGCAAACGCCTGCGTCAGCGCGGCTATAACCAGGCCGGCATGATCGCCAACTGGCTGGGCCAGTCACTGGAGCGGCCGGTACTTCATCAGGCCGTGCAGCGGATAAAGACCACACAGATCCAGCAGGGCCTCAATGTGCGCCAGCGTGAGGCCAACATGCGCAATGCATTCAAGGTATCGCAACCGCAGCAGGTGGCAGGTCGCCACTTGGCGCTGGTCGATGATGTGCTGACCACCGGTGCCACCTGCGCCGCGCTAACCCGTGTGCTGCTGGATGCAGGCGCGCGCAGGGTGGATGTGTATTGCCTCGCGCGTACCGGACAACGGCCTGTTTTATAACAGGCCAAAGGCGTTGTCGATCAGCTTTCACCAGCCATATAGTCGCTCAGCATGGTCTCGATCTCCGCAGCTGGAACCTGCTCCACGGCAGCATATTTCCACTGCGGGTTTCTGTCCTTGTCGACGATGACTGCGCGTACGCCTTCAATGAAGTCGCCCTGGTCAAACCATTGGCGAATGGCCTGCTGCTCCATGGCGAAACAGTCCTGCAGGGTCATCTGCTGGCCTAAACGCTGCATGCACAGCGCCATGACCATGGCCATGGGTGAGCGCCCTTTCAATGTTGCCAGCGTCTGGCTGGCCCACTCCTGGTACTGCGGACGCTGCTCGCCCTCAAGCGAAGCCATGATGGCTGCGACATCATTGCCGGCAAAGTGCTGATCAATCGCCGGCTGTACGGCTGCCATGGCGCTGTTCTCCGGTGCTGCCACGCACAGCTCCTGCAGCAGCTGACTGATCGCCGCATCCGCGCAGCCGTCCCAGCTTTGCTGATCGAGCCGCTGGTCCAGTGCGGCAATCTTGTCTGCCGGTAAAAGATGATCGGCCAAGCCGCAGTACAGGCCATCGGCAACATTGATGATATTGCCGGTCACGGCCAGGAATGCACCTGTCTGCCCTGCCAGCCGTGACAGGAAATAACTGCCGCCCACATCCGGAAAATAGCCAATACCGGTTTCCGGCATGCCCAGCCGGGCGTTTTCAGTTACCACCCGGTATGCAGCACCCTGAAACATGCCCATGCCACCACCCAGCACCAGCCCTTCGGCCAGCGCCAGCAGGGGCTTCGAATATTCATGAATCAGCTGGTCGAGCAGGTATTCCTGACGGAAGAACTCCATGGCCCGTGGGCTGCCGGCCAGATGGTTGTCATACAGCTCGCGGATATCACCGCCGGCACAAAACGCCTTGTCACCCGTGGCCCGCAGCACCACCGCCAGCACCTGCTCATCGTCCTGCCAACTGCGCAGCTGCTCCAGCAAGTTGCTGGTCATGCCCAGATTGATGGCGTTATAGGCAGCCGGCCGGTTCAGGGTGATATGACCCACCCGGTTGCGGACTTCGGCAAGGATCAATTGCTGCTGTTCAGACACAGTGTTACTCCTGTTTCTTGTGCGCCGTTAAATGACGGTGAAAATCTGCTAATTTGGTAACTGCAGACTGCAGCCACAGCTGAAATCTGAATGGGATCAAAGTATACCTGCGGCCTGCCGGCGCACTCTGCACGACATAAGGCCAAGCACTGCCAACAAACTGTTAATGTCGGGATCAACTTGGCCGCGCATGATCACCATGTTTTTTAAAACCCGTTCCACCTGCAGACCGCTTTCATGCTTAAACAGTTACGCCTTGTATTCCTTGCACTTGCCCTCGGGTTTCTCCCGCTGGGCGGCCTGTTGGCGGCAGTGCTTCAGGATACTGATGCGTCTGTTTGTGAGCGCGTCTGCTCCTCAACGCAGCTTTTCGAGCTGCAGTCAGCAGGCACAGACTCAGCCTCTTCACAATCGAAATATCACGACACTGCCCAGGATACGGAGCAATGCCCGGGCAATTGCCTGTACCAGCAATGTACCGGTTGCAGCGCTGCGTTGAACAATCCGGGCCTGGCCAACTGGCCTGTAACCCCCGGTCAGAATGCCGAAACGGATACCCGGCCTGTTACCTGTTTCAGCAACCGGATCGAGCGTCCTCCACAACTGCTTTCATAACCCTGTATGCGGCTTGGCCGCACCTGTTGCTTGCTACCTGAAGCAACGCGCAAGGCGCTGGCCATGCATGGTCAGCCTGAGCGCATCCGTATGAAAGTATCAGTTTTTAGTGGAGACACAGCATGAATTTTAAAACCATCAGCCTCGCCCTGTCTGCAGTTTTTCTGTCCACCAGCCTTCTCGCCAGCCCCGTTGAAGATGCGCACGGACATGATCACGAACATGGACACGCCGTCTCGCCTGCCGGAGTGCCCGGCACCCCTGAACAGGTCAGCCGGGTGATCAAGGTCGATGCCTACGACAGCATGGAGTTCAAACACGAGCCCATTGTTGTCGAGGACGGCGAGACCATACGTTTCGAGATCACCAACCATGGTGTTCTGGCACATGAATTTGCCATTGGCGACAAGGAAGAGCACAAGGAGCATCAGATCATGATGCGGGAGATGCCGGACATGCAGCACGATGATCCCAACGTGGTCACGCTGGAGCCCGGCGAAACCCGCAGCCTGATCTGGACCTTTGCCAAGGCGGCCGATATAGAAGTTGCATGCAACATCCCCGGCCACTATGAAGGCGGCATGCATAGCCAGGTTGAGGTCAAGTAACAGCTGAGCTGACCAGGTTCCGGTATCCGGCGCGCCAGCTACCGGAACCTATCGTCAATATTCTCTGCAGTGCAGCCAGGTCAGGCTGTTGCGGGAATGGCGGTAGAAATCAGATACAGGGTATAGCCGCAGTA
>CAZVDA010000228.1:0-3639 GCA_964625365.1 uncultured Thiopseudomonas sp.
CTAGATACACAGGAACATTAACAACTGTTGATTTAACTGCAGCTAGAACTTGGACTCTTCCAAATGCTACAGGAACAGTTGTTCTAACCGCTAGCTCTTCTTCAGGAACAGCCAATTATGTTCCTAAGTTTGCTACATCAAATAGTCTTGGAAATTCTCAAATCTTTGATAACGGAACGAATGTTGGAATTGGTACTGCTTCCCCGGGATACAAACTAGATGTTTCAGGGACAGCAAGGTTTACTGGAATAGTTACAGGGGGATCATCCTTTAGGGCAGCAGATGGAACAGCAGCAGCACCTGCATTCACTTTCTCTGCAGACGCAGACAATGGTATGTTCAGACCAACAACTAATACCTTAGGTTTTTCAACAGGAGGAACAGAAAGAATTAGAATACTGGCAAATGGTAATGTAGGAATAGGGACAACAACCCCTGGAGCAAATTTAACTGTAAGAGGAACTGGGACAGCAAACACTCCACTGTCTGTAATTCAGGCATTCAATAATATTCCATATACCACAGGAAATGGTTTTGGCCAAGCAAGGATAGAGGTTGGTCACGGATATCTCCATGGCTACATAGAAGGAGCCTCAGACTCAGAAACTGACAGCTCTAGGGGTTATCTGGCCTTTGGAACAAGAAGACCAACTAACAATATTCTTGAAGCAATGAGGATAACATCTGCTGGTAATATCGGCATCGGCACAACCTCTCCTGGTCACAAACTAGATGTCTCCGGCGGCTCAATCAGAACAACCAACCAACTTATCTCCACTGTGGCTAACGGCACTGCCCCCTTGCAGGTCACTTCTAAAACATTGGTCTCTAATCTAAATGCAGAATTTATAAATGGCATTGATAGCTCTACTATATTAAAAAACAGTGTTTATTATATTGAAGGAAACACTTCTGGGACAGCAGGCACTTGGACCGGAAGTGATCAAAATATTACTCAATATTATGATGGCCTAAAAATAGCTTATAAAATAGGAATCAATGGGGCCTCTACAACGACTTTGAATATAAATAATTTGGGAGCCTTGATAGTGTATAGAAATGCATCAAAACTAACCACTCATTTACCAATTAATACAATAGTGCTCCTTACTTATACCACTGTTAATGGAGTTGGACAATGGGTTTGGGCAGACTATGATTCAACCGAAAGTTATACTGTAAGATGGAATGGAGCTGGGGTTATAGCAGGAGAAGAAACAACAAGATACAAACTAATCATGATGGCTCCAGATGGAAGATATCATCCACTGGTTAAAGGGAACAGCACAGCAGCCGGAGGGAAAACTGTAAATACTCAGCCATTTGTGGTAAATAGTCCAATATTGTATTATGGATCTTCTTCTACCTTTGCAGCAAATGCTGTTATTACAAGCACTAGTCTGTACTCAGCTGCAGCATTAAGTACTAACTTTGCTTATAACCAAAATGTTATTACAGGTTGGGTGGCTAACAAGCCTATTTATTTAAAGGGAACTATTAATAATAATGGCTTATTTGTATTAGCTGGAGCTGGAACCACAGGAGGAGATTATTTAACTCAAAGTTTGCCAACAACAGAAGATGGCTTTGTTTACATTATGTTAGGACAAATGTATTCCGCTACTACTTCCCTTAGGCTAATCGTAGAGCATCCTATATTAGAATATAAAAACGGAAAATTACAATCATATGTTCCAGAAGTTAGTCTTTCTAATTATGTTCCATATACAGGAGCTACCAGTGACTTGAATCTTGGAAGCAAGAGTTTATATGTTAGTGGAAATGTCGGGATTGGAACGACAGCTCCAGTTTCTAAGCTAGATGTTCGAGGGGATGTAGCCATTTCCAGTAATGTTATAGGAGGGGGAAAGCTGTATGGAAACCCCGCAAACGCAAGCAGTGCCACTCTACAGCTATATAATGGAAGTAACGGTAATTCTATATTAAATAATATTGGTTATGGAATAGACATGCAAACATCATCTACCAGTCGTTTGTATATAACAAATACTGGCAATGTTGGAATCGGCACAACATCTCCAGGGTACAAACTAGATGTTTCTGGCACAGGTAGATTTACAGGAGCTTTAACTCTTGGATCAACCTTGTCTGTAACAGGAGCAGTAACTTTATCAAACCTAACCGCTTCTCGCTTAGTCGCTACAAATGGATCTAAGAATTTAGTTAGTACGATAACTATAGGAAATTTAACCTCTTCCATCTCTGACATTTCTTCATATACTGGAACAGCTAACTCTAGTTCTAATCTAGTTCTTTCAGTCAGTCCAACATTCACAGGTACTCTTACTGGAGCAACTGGAACTTTTTCAGGGGTGTTGTCATCAGGCACAGCCTTTAGGGCCGCAAACGGCACAGCAGCAGCACCCGCTTTCTCATTTACTTCAGGGACAAATACCGGAATATTTAGAACATCAGCCAATGATTTAGGGTTTTCTACAGCAGGATCAGAAAGGATGCGAATTTTAGCAAATGGGAATGTTGGGATTGGGACGACTTCTCCAGGATACAAATTAGATGTTTCAGGAACAGCAAGGTTCACCGGAGCAATAACTGGTTCTCTTACTGGGGCTGCTTCTCTTAATGTTCTTAAGGCAGGAGATACAATGAGTGGAAACTTAACTTTTGGTAATTATGGAATAGGAATAGTTGGAACATACAGCGCCACCAGATATCAAAATGTTTTCTCTATGGGCAGCTCTTATCTTCCTGCGGCCAATGGAACATCTCTTGGTTCAATGTATGGAATTGCTTGGACTCACAGTAATATCGGAGGACAATCAAAAGCTGGGCTTGCCCATCAAGCATTATTTGTAACTAATGGAGTAACTCAAACCGCCATTGGAACAGGAATTTGGACTCTGGGTGGGTACACACAATCAGGAACTGCGACTAATACATTTAGTGGAAATGTTGGAATAGGGACAACGAGTCCCGGTGCAAAATTAGACATAAATTATCAATCAAGCTTTAATACTACTATTCCAGGGCCTTCCACTTACGGAGGATTGCACTTTAGCGGGCAAACCACGGCTGATTATTTTAATGGAATAACTTGGAACGGTGGATCGGGATCGGGAACTCATGCCGGTATCTATGTTCAAGGTAGTGGTTCTTATGGCTCAAAGATGTATTTTGGAACCACAAATTCTTATGCTACTGGAAGTCAGACACGAATGATGATTGATCAAAGTGGTAATGTCGGTATCGGCACCACCTCCCCAACTCACAAACTAGAACTAGCTTCTCACACAGCAGCAGCTGGAGGTATTGCTTTCGGCACAGATGTAGAGCTATATCGTTCAGCAGCAAACATACTATCCCTAGCATCAGGAGATTCACTTAACTTAGTTTCAGGAAACCTTCAAGTGGCAAGCACAAATGTCATAACCTCCGGTCGTTTAATACAAGCTGCTAACGGAACAGCTGCAGCACCAGCATTCACTTTCTCAAGTAACACTAATACAGGAATGTTTAGAGCAACCACCAATGCACTAGGCTTCTCTACAAACGGAGCTGAAAGAATGAGAATTGATGCAAGTGGAAATGTCGGTATCGGCACCACTTCCCCAACTCACAAACTAGAACTAGCTTCTCACACAGCAGCAGCTGGAGGTATTG
>CAZVDA010000229.1:0-3622 GCA_964625365.1 uncultured Thiopseudomonas sp.
GATGGAGAACGCTATGGCCTGGAACGAGCCGGGTGGCAACTCGAACAACCAGGATCCCTGGGGCAACCGCAACAATAAGGGCGGTGACCGGCAGGGTCCTCCGGATCTGGATGAGGCCCTGCGCAAGCTGCAGGACAATATCCACGATATTTTCGGTGGCAAGAAAAAGGGCGGTAGCCAGGGCAGCGGCGGTAACAGCCGCCAGGGCGGCGGACTCGGCGTGGTCATGCTGGCGCTGGTGGTGCTGGGCGCTTTCTGGCTGTACAGCGCCATCTATGTAGTGGACGAGCAGGAGCAGGCGGTTATTCTGCGCTTCGGCAAGTACCACGAAACCGTAGGTCCGGGCCTGAATATCTATTTCCCGCCGATTGAGAGCAAGTTCCAGCATAACGTCACCCGTGAGCGCGCCTACAGCCGTCAGGGGCCGATGTTGACCGAGGACGAGAACATCATCGAAGTACCGCTGACCGTGCAGTACAAAATCAGCAATCTGCAGGATTTTGTACTGAACGTGGAAGGTCCGGAAGTCAGTCTGCAGCATGCCACCGAAAGCGCCTTGCGCCATGTGGTCGGCTCGACGGCCATGGACCAGGTACTGACCGAAGGCCGTGAACTGCTGGCGGTCGACGTCAAGGAGCGCCTGCAGCGCTTCCTCGACCTTTACCGTACCGGTATTGCCGTCACCCAGGTCAACGTGCAGAACGCACAGGCCCCGCGTGAAGTTCAGGAAGCCTTTGACGATGTAATCCGTGCCCGCGAAGACGAGCAGCGCGAGAAGAACAACGCCGAAACCTACGCCAACGGCGTGGTACCGGAGGCGCGTGGTGCCGCCCAGCGTATTCTGGAAGAAGCCAACGGTTACCGCGATGAAGTCATTGCCCGTGCCGAGGGTGAGGCCGAACGCTTCAACAAGCTGGTTGCCGAATACAAAAAAGCGCCGGAAGTTACCCGTCAGCGCCTGTATCTGGAAACCATGGAAGAAATGTACAGCAACTCCAGCAAGGTGCTGCTCAGTGGCGACAAGGGCCAGAACAGCCTGATGTATCTGCCGCTGGACAAACTGATGGAAGGCCGCAGTGCTGTCGCTGCCCCTGCCCCTGCGCGTGCTGTGGAGCCGGTTACGACGACCTCAAGCGCGGATGTGCCGGTCAGCACCGAAACCCTGTCACGTACCCTGCGTAGCCGGAGCCGATAATGAGCAACAAGTCACTTTTTACCCTGATTACCGGTGCTGTGCTGGCGCTGGTGGCCTGGAACAGCTTCTACATCGTGGCGCAGACTGAACGAGCCGTTTTGCTGCAGTTTGGTAAGGTGTCCGAGTCGGACGTAGCGCCTGGCCTGCACATGAAAATCCCCTACGTCAACCAGGTGCGCAAGTTTGATGGCCGCCTGCTGACGCTGGATGCACCGACCCAGCGCTTTCTGACCCTGGAAAAGAAAGCGGTGATGGTGGATGCCTTCGCCAAGTGGCGGGTGGCCAATGCCGACCAGTATTACACTGCCACCTCCGGTATCAAGCAGGTGGCTGACGAGCGTCTGGCACGTCGTCTGGAAGCCGGCCTGCGTGACCAGTTTGGTAAGCGCACCCTGCACGAAGTGGTCAGTGGCCAGCGTGACGAGCTGATGGCCAACATCACTGCCTCGCTGGACAAGCTGGCGCGCAAGGAACTGGGCATTGAAGTCATTGACGTGCGGGTTAAGTCGATCGACTTGCCGCGCGAGGTTAACCGCAGCGTGTTCGAGCGCATGAGCTCGGAGCGTGCCCGTGAAGCCCGCGAACACCGTGCCAAGGGCAAGGAGCTGGCCGAGGGGATTCGCGCCGATGCCGATCGTCAGCGCCGCGTACTGCTGGCTGAGGCCTACCGTGAAGCCGAAGAAATCCGCGGTGAGGGCGACGCCCGTTCGACAGCCATCTATGCGGCGGCCTATGGCCAGGACAAGGACTTCTACGCCTTCCACCGCAGCCTGCAGGCCTATCGCGACAGCTTTTCCAGCAAGAGCGACGTGCTGGTGCTGACGCCGGACAGCGATTTCTTCCGCTTTATGCAGCAGGCCCGCCCCTGACGGATTCGGGTAATGACCGGATATCGGCCGCAGGGCCGTTATCCGGTAAAACTCTGCCGGCAAAAGACTGTAAAAAAGCCATGTCTTTTGCTACACTCCGGCATCGTGCGTGGTGCGTGCAGGCAAACAGCAGGTACCCCAGCAACGGTACCCACATAACAGCCGGGAACTTCCCGGTTTTTTTTCGCGTGTACCGTGAATCCAGTGGCCAGAGCAGACTTGCCGGCCGCCGTAACAAAGGGTCAACGAGGAAAGCAGATGGCAACCCTGGAACGATGGTTACTGCCTGACGGCATTGAAGAGGTTCTGCCGCCGCTGGCGGCACAGGTGGAGCAGTCGCGCCGCCAGGTACTGGACTTGTTTGCCGGCTGGGGCTACGAATTCGTCGTCACCCCCCATATCGAATTTCTGGACTCGCTGCTGACCGGTGTCGGCAGGGAGCTGGCACTGCGCACCTTCAGCGTGACCGACCCGCTGAGCGGCCAGCTGATGGGCTTTCGTGCCGACATTACTCCGCAGGTGGCCCGTATGGATGCCCATAGCCTGCGCCGCGAAGGCCCGAGCCGGCTGTGCTATGCCGGAAGCGTGGTGCATGCCCGCCCCCGTGCGCTGTCCACCTCGCGCAGCCCGATCCAGCTGGGCGCCGAACTGTTTGGCGATGCCAGCCCGGCTGCGGATATTGAAATCATCAGCCTGATGCTGGAAACCCTGCAGCAGGCCCGTATCGAACAACTGCACCTGGATCTGGGCCATGTCGGCGTATTCCGTGGTCTGGCGCAGGCGGCAGGGCTGGATGCCGAAACCGAAGAAAAACTGTTTGCCGCCCTGCAGCGCAAGGCGGTAACCGACGTGGCCGAGCTCACCGCAGGCCTACCTGCCGAGCTGGCCGGCATGCTCAAGGCACTGTGCAGCCTGTGTGGCGGCTATGAAGTACTGGAGCAGGCGCGCAAGGTGCTGGATGGCGCGCCGCGCGCAGTGCGTGCCGCACTGGACGAGCTGCAGCAGGTGGCTGATGTGCTGATCCAGCGCTATCCGCAGATCCCGGTGTATTTCGACCTGAGTGAGTTGCGCGGCTACAACTATCACACCGGCGTGGTGTTTGCCGCCTTTGTACCGGGCGTAGGTCACTCCATAGCCCAGGGCGGTCGCTATGACGACATTGGTGCGGTATTTGGCCGCTCCCGTCCGGCCACCGGATTTTCTACCGATCTCAAGACCCTGGTCAGCCTCGGCAAGCCAGCTGGTCAGCCACAAGCCTGTGCCATCTGGGCGCCGGCCAGTGCCGATACCGGTCTGTGGCAGGCCGTTTGCCAGTTGCGGGCGCAGGGCGAAACCGTCATTCAGGCCTTGTCCGGACAAGACAGCAGCCATGCTGCCGGCGCCGGTTGCAACCGCCAGCTGGTACAGGCCGGCGGTCAGTGGATTACACAACAGATTTGATTAATGGTGCTGCCACCATCACCGGCGGCAGTGCGGATTTTGCGCGAAGAGGGCAATTACCAATGGGTAAAAATGTGGTCATTCTCGGCACCCAGTGGGGCGACGAGGGCAAAGGCAA
>CAZVDA010000230.1:0-3591 GCA_964625365.1 uncultured Thiopseudomonas sp.
CCGTTGGCATCCAGGATCGGGCCCAGGCTGCGCCGGCGCAGCTTGAACCAGGCCATCAGCATGGACGGACCGGAGAAAAAGACCATCAGGCCGACCAGTACTACTGGCCATTGCCACCACTGCAAGGCCAGCAAGCCGGTAAAGGCTGCGGCCAGGGCGGTGCCCAGTGCGCCGACCGCCATGCCGATGGCGGCAAAAATACCGGCAAACCTGGCAATATCGAAGGGCGCGGCAGGCGTAGGGCTGGCCACGTTTTCGGCTGCCTTGCTCATCAGCAGGCTGTCCTTGTCGGCTGCGAACTTCTGGATCTGACCGGAAATCAGCCCGGCAATGCGGCGATAGGGTGACCAGAAGGCTTCACGCACGCTGACCGCGTTTTCAATCACCTTGACCACGGTTGCATCCCAGTCGTTGCCGTCGCGGTCGTAGAACAGGCCATTGCGGCCTGGCATCAGCTCGTGGTCCATGCCGGCGCTGACCAGCGCCACGATGTTGCACGCTTCACGTCCATGCACCGGCTGGCCACGGCGTACGCAGTGGCAATACACCAGAAAGCAGTTGCTCTTGGTGGCGATGTTGCTGTGGGCTTCGATATCAGCGACGTCCACCACCAGATCGCAGCTTTTGCCGTCAATAAACAACTGTCCGGCCTGGAACACAGCTTTTTCGCGGCGACCGTAAAAATGCTCGAAGTTGACGAAGTTTTTCAGCAGCGGCACCAGATACAGCTGCATGTTGAGCAGCTTGTCGAGATCGACCCAGCCCTGCGAGGCTTCTTCAACTTCCAGATCCATGGCGACCAGTGCATCCAGTTGCTGGCGGCAGGCCGGGCTGTTGATGGCCAGAATGGTGTCCTGTTCCAGGTGCTCCAGAATGGCGACGGCCGGGCGGGCTGCCTGCCAGTCAAACCAGGGCTGTGCCTTATCGAGCAGGCTTTGCCACTGGGAACGGGTCATGCTGGGGGTGTCGCCAAAGGCAGGAACCACCAGTTGCTGGTACAGCGCCTGCATGTCGGCTTGCCAGGCCGGGTTGAGTCCCTGGTCAAAGCGGATGCCGCCGGCTTGTTGCACGTTGGCCAGTGGTAGCTGTTGCAGGGTACCCAGGTCGGCGAGATTGCCGGCCCCCAGCCGTACCAGCTCGTCTTCGGCGGCAGCCATTATAGTGGCGGCGCGTGCGTCGTACGATACCAGGTCAACACGGGTGAAAAAGTCGTTGATCTTGTCTTTCAGGCTTTCCAGCAAGGGCAGGGCGCTGGCGGTCTGCTCGCCAAAGGGGGCACGGGTGGCCTCGTCGGCACTGTTGTACCAGCCCTGGACTTCATCAACCTGGGTGAAAAAGGCGTCGATTTTTTCCGCCGACACGGCAGGGGCACCGCTACGATCGGTTTCCGCACCCAGGCAGTCGATAATCTGGCCAATCAGGGTTTGCAGTCTTTCATCGCGGGTCAGTTCGGCCGGCACCAGACCGTCACCGTTGGAGTGATCCGGCGGGAAAATCACGGCGGCATCGGCAGTATCCTCCGCGCTCAGGCTACCGTTTTCGCCACGGCCAAGCAGCTCCAGGAGGCGGCGGGCCGCCAGAATCAGGCTGTGTTGTGCCTCGCCATCCTTGAGGTCGTGCAAGGTGAGCGGACGCTGGGTAAACAGGCAGTCCGGGTCATTTAAGCGCTCCAGGCTCCACTGCACTGCATTCAACACCTCGGGGGCGCGGATGCGCTGGTCGCCGTTTTCATCCAGCAGCTGCAGGAATTTTTCCGGCAGGTTGAGGCGGTCGGTCGGACAGGCCAGCGTGGCCCACAGCTTCTGGTCCAGTCCGGGCAGGGCGGCCAGATCAGCGGCAGAGGTCAGCAAGGGTTGTTCAAAATCGCCGGCACGGAAAAAGCGCCATTTGTGGGAAGCTTCGGACATCATCAAACCTGAAAAGAAATGTTTAGCAGGATTGCATTATGCGATCAGTCCATAAATTCAGCTAGCCCGCAGGCCGCCAGAAATAGGCATTGTTGATGAAGTGGATAGCTTGGTGATGCCATGGCACTGCCGGTATCATCGGACGGACATGCACAAGGTAACGGGAGTACTCATGCACTATTGTCTGGTCATCCGCATTGCGGGCCTGGAACAGTTGCGTCAGGTTATGGGCGGGCCGGCGACCGCTGTGGCCCTGAAGGCCATGGCAGCACGCCTGCCTGACAGTCTCGATCCCGTACTGAATCATCACAGCATCGAGCCGGTCACGTCTCCTGCGGAACTTGAGCAGGGCTACTGGTGTTACTGCTTTAGTTACCGCCAGGCCGGAGAGGTACTCAGTGATCCAGGTTTCATGCAGCAAATCCTGCTGGCTGCAGAGGCACGCATGTTGGCTGTTGCGGTCGAGGTATTCGGTTATGCCACGGCGCGGCTGGCCGATGTGCAAGTGGCTTTGACCCGTCAGCAAGATGTGGCGAACCCGCAGGGGGTTGAGCGTGCATTTGAGCAGCGTTATCAGCACCTGTGCCAGCTGGATGCACAGGCCGAGCAGGCGCTGCTGGCCCTGCTGGAAGGCGAAGGCCCGCGCGTGTTTTTGCAGTCCATTGTGGACATTCGCCAGCCGGGTTATCCGGTGATTGGCTACGAGGCTCTGGCCAGAGGACCGGCGGGAAGCGTCATCGAGCGTGCCGACCAGCTGTTTGAAACGGCACGACGCTGCGGCTTGGGCAGTGAACTGGAAAAAGCCTGTCTGCGGGCTGCCTTGCCATGGCAGGCGCGCTTGCCGGACGGACAGGTACTGAGCGTTAATGCCAGCGCTGCCCTGCTGCTGGAGGAGGATGTGCAGCAGTTGCTGGGGCGTCCCCGTTTATGGGTTGAACTGACCGAGCACCTGCCCATGGGCGAGGCAGCGCAGTTGCTGCCGGTGCTGACACAACTGGCGCAGAAGGGGGCAGCTATTGCGCTGGACGATACCGGCTGTGGTTATGCGGACATGCAGGCCGCGCAAGCCCTGCGTCCAGGGGTGGTCAAATTGTGCATTACGGTCATTCGCGCTCTGGCCCAAAATGATGAAGTGATCCGCGAACTGAAACAAACCGTGCAGCAACTGCATGCACTGGGATGCAAGGTGTTGGCGGAAGGCGTTGAAACGGCTGACCAGTTGGCGCAGGTCAGCGAGTTGGGCGTTGATTATGTGCAGGGCTGGTATTTTGGCCGGCCACAGCCGGCGCAGGAGATAATTGGCACGGCGTCTTGATGCAGAACACAGGCTTATGTGCACACCCGTGGCTGGCGGGGATGATCAGAAACAGGCTTTACCCGCTGCATCTGCTCTGCAGCGGCTTCTGTCATTGCTCATCCGGGTTATCTGGGGGAAAATACGCGCCACCGTGTTTACGCTCTAACCAGCAGTAGGAGAATTTAATGTCTAGCCGTCGTGATCGCGCCAACGCCATTCGAGCACTGAGTATGGACGCTGTACAACAAGCCAACAGTGGTCATCCGGGTGCCCCGATGGGCATGGCCGATATCGCCGAGGTGCTGTGGCGCGGGCCGCTCAAGCACAACCCCGCCAACCCGCAGTGGGCCAACCGCGACCGCTTTGTGCTGTCCAACGGCCACGGCT
>CAZVDA010000231.1:0-3557 GCA_964625365.1 uncultured Thiopseudomonas sp.
GGGGTAAGAAACATTTAAACAGGTTTGTCTGGCTGCCCTTCAGTAGCGGGTAGTTGCTGAGGTCATTCAGAAAATTCTGCGTACCTTCACTGCCCACATATTCATTCAGCAAACTGGCTTTGGCCTGCGGATAACGCTCAAAAATTTCATCACGCAACTTGGCGGCGTTGGTGGCGGATACCTTGTGCAGCACCAGCTTGGGCTCAAAATCGCCCAGCACGGCACCGGAGTTCCATTCCACCTTGAGCCACGGCGGATTCCCCAGCATCAAGTCAAAGCCGCCCCTATCTGCAAACAAGTCAGCAAAGTGCAGCGGCCAGTGGAAGAATTTGTGTTCTGCGGCCAGCTGCTTGACCCGCGCCAAGCGGGGAAAGGCTTTAGCGAGAGTCTTGAGATTAACCACGCCATGCTGGTCAACAAAGCGTTGGCCAACTTCGGCGGGCTGGGTGTCGGCAAACAGGGCGTGTTGTTCGTTGACGCGGGCGGTGATGGTGTCGCCGAGCAGCAGGCTTTCCAGTTCAAACAGCCATTCTTCACGGTCGGGCAGTTGGTCGGCCTGCTGGATGGGCCAGAACCAGAGGGCGCACCAGTAGTCCATGGCCAGTTTGAGGCGGCCAAAGGCGCTGCTGTTGTCGAGGCCGTCGGCAAAGAGTTCCTGGCGGCGGATTTGTTCTTTCTGTTCCAGAGTGGAAACGCTGTTGCCGCTGCCGGGCCTGCCGTAGATGGCGTAGGGGTCGCTGGTGCGCTGGCGGATGTTGCGCAGCTGACTGACGTGTTCTTGCCAAAGCTCTTCGACCTTGTGGCTGAGGCGCACGAGGCGGTCTTGCTCGTCGCGGTCAAATTTGGCGAAGAAGCCTCGCTGCCACTGGCGAATCTGCTGAGTTTGCTCGGGGTAAAGCTGGCGAACTTCACGGTCTTTGTAGTCGGCCATGCCCTGGGCGGGCAGCAAGAAGTGCCAGATGTGGCGCTCGGGCAGGGGTTCGCCAAAGGACAGGTCGGCGGGCGGCTGGTTGAACCAGTGGCCGCTGTCTTTGCTGGGCAGGCCGAGGCTGCTGGCGGGGTAGTGCTGGCGGCGCGCGCCAATCAGCGAGTTGCCGTTGAACAGTTGCAGGCCAAACCAGGGCACAAAGCGGTCGGCGGACAGGGCGTTGAGCCAGAGGGAGACTTCGGCCAGTTCGACGGCGACCGGGTTGAGGTCGATGCCGTAGACATTATTGTCGGCCAGGTACATTTTTACCTGTTGCAGTTCTTTGCTGTACTGCTCCTGGCTGATGCGTTCGCCACGGGCGCTTTGCATCAGCTCCAGGTATTTTTCGGCCAGCTGGTTGATGGCTTCGTTCAAGAAGGCGGCGCTGCCCATGGCCGGTTCGCAGACGGTAAGTTGCAGGATGCGTTCGGCGCGTTGCTGGTCGTTATCCAGCGGGTCGAGCTGCTGGGCGTAGAGTTCTTTGAGGGCGTATTTGACCAGGCTTTTGGTGAGCACTTCCGGGGTGTAGTAGGAGGCGGACTTTTCGCGGTCGCGGCCGGCCATGCGGTAGATGAAGCTGCCTTTGGGGTAGACCTTGAGGGCTTTTTCGTCGTGCTCGTTGGTGATGTAGACCTTTTCGTCGTCTTTATAGCTGTCGATGGCGGCGGCGTTGACGAAGTAGCCGGTTTCCAGTTCGTTGGGCTGTTCGCCGGCTTTGGTGACTTCGTAGAGGTCTTCGCTGGCGAAGAAGCCGCGATAGCTGAGCAGGGCTTCATAGACGGCACCGAGCTGGTTGATGCCGAGCTGGGCGTAGGAGATGCGCCCGCGCCGGCGGCGGCCACGGGTTTCCTTGCTGAGCGACATGAGCTGGATGATGCGTTGCAGCAGCTGGTTGGGGAACACCACCTGGTCGAGCAGTGCGGTTTTGCGCGGGTCGAACAGGTGGGATTTGAGTTCCTGCATCTGGAAGGCGTCGCGGCCGGTCTGCTGGCTGGCGAGCAGGTCGTCGGTGTGGCGGGTGGGCGTGCCTTCGGCAATCAGGCGGAAGAGCATTTGCAGGCTGTCGTGGAAGTAGCGGCCCTGTTGTTCGCTTTCGCTGGTGAGGGGGACCATTTCCAGCTCGCGCAAGTGTTCCAGCGAGTAGCCTTGCAGGTAGATGCTGTTGCCGGTGGGGGCGTAGCCGAGTTCGGGGCGGGCCTCGATGTAGAACAGGAACAGCAGACGGTACATGTAGCGCAGGCACTGGCGGCTGAGTTCGTCGGGGTCGAGTTCGTGTTTACCGCTGTAGATGCCCTGTTTTTGCTGGCGGGCTTTGTCGATGAGCTGTTTGGCGGCTTCGTTGCCGAGCAGTTCGATGCTTTCACGCAGAGCGTATTTGAGGTCTTCGGAGACGCCGTAGGCGTGCTTGTGGGCGTTTTCGTCGAGGGTGTCGAGCAGGGTTTGCCCTTGGTCATCGAGCAAGGAATCTTTGTGCAGCAGGATGCTGACGGCCTTGAGGCTGTCGGTTTCGCGGCGGCTGAGCAGTTCGTGCCAGTCAAAGCGCAACAGGCGGTGCTGGGCATATTTGCTGCGGTCGAGCAGCAGCCATTGCCAGGCGCCGGCAATGATGACCCAGCGCGGCGGGGTGCTGTGGCTGAAGACGCAGGTGGAGAGGCGTTTTTGCCAGTCTTCTTTTTGGTGCGGGCCGGTTTTGGCATCGCTGTCGTAGCCGTCCAGCCCTTTGAGCTGCTCGGGGTGCACAGGGATGGAGAGCGGGTCGGTGTCTGGGTCAGTATCCAGCGGGCGGGCTTCGAGTATCCACAGCAGCGGCTGGCCGTTGCGGTCGAGCAGTTCGCCGAGCAGGGGCAGGTAGCTGTCGGTGTGGTCGATGTATTGGGCGCGGGGTGCGTGGGGTAAATCCAGTGCTTTCAGCAAGGCAGTGGAGATTTCACGGCCCAATTCCAGACGCTGACGCACGGGGCTGGTGCCCAGGTCGCGTTGCAGGGTAAGCAGGTCGCGGGCGCTGGAAGCCAACTGGTTCCAGGGGGCACGCCAGGCGGCTTTTTTATCGGCCTCAGTAATGGCGGCGTCACGGGCGGTGTTTTCCTGGTCCTGCCACTTTTGCAGGTGCTCACGGATATCGCCGGAAAAAATCTCACTCAGGTAGTGCTGGCTGTAGAAGTCGTTTTCATTGTAGATGCCGGTCCAGTTCATTGCTGTACTCCTGTAGCTGCTGCTCCCTGTGTCTGGCCGGTGAAGACGGCGATAACTTGCAGGTAGGGTTGTTCGTCGGTGAGCTGGGTGTTTTCCAGCCAGTCGAGGTAGTCGTCGAACAGACGGTCGATTTCATGGCTTTTTTGTTCGCGCAGTTGCAGGCCGCGGGTGTCGGTGCGCTCGGCAAAGTCGATATCGAGTTGGCGCTGGTGTTCGGCCTTGAGTGCGTCGAGGGCGTCGTAATGGACTTGCAGGCGCTCGTTGCTGGCCTGTTCGTGTTGCTCGCGCTGGGCTTTGAGCTGTTTGCGGGCCTGCTCGATGGCTTGCGGTAACAGCTGGCTTAATGCGCTGGTGTCCAGCTGGTAACCGGGGTTGACCGGCTGGCGCAGGTCGAGCT
>CAZVDA010000232.1:0-3544 GCA_964625365.1 uncultured Thiopseudomonas sp.
GCCCGTTTCATCAGGCCGCGCGCCAGAAAAAGCTCAATATGTTCAAAGGGGATGCGGTCGCCGGCATCCTTTCCGTACCAGGTCTGGCTGATTTCGCCGGTTTCGTCGACAAGAAAGTCGGCAGGCATCAGGTTGGTTGTGAACAGACCGGCCAGTCCGGTGATTTTCAGGCCCTGCAGGGCTGTGGGCAGGCGGCTGATAATGCCCTTGTACTTGCCCCAGCGTGAGTGGATATTGACACCGAATGCTTCATAGATGGCCGAGTTGGAATCGGCAATCAATGGAAAGGGGCGTGGGCGTGTGGCTTCGTACTGTTTGAGTTCGTCGATGCCGGCAGGAAACAGGGCGATTACCTGGAGGCCCAGGGCTTCAAGTTCCTTGTGTTTGTAGGTCAGCTCGAAAATTCGGAAATTACAGAATGGGCAGGCCGGGTCGCGAAAGAAGCAGAGCAGGGTACGCTTTCCGGCTGTTTCAATGCGCTGGCCGTGAATGTCGATAAATTCGCGGATGGGAGCCAGGCTGGGGGTGCCCAGTTGCATGCGGGAGTCCTGCAAAAGCGCTGGCAAGAATCCTGTTGCGGCTGTCGTCGTAAGTACCAGGATGGATGCTGGCGTGTCTGTGTTGAAGGCGCCGGCATGGCCGGAAACGGGTGGCCATGCCTGCAGCTGCGTTGATTACTGGCCCTGGCCAGAGTCTTTTTCGGATTTCTTGATTTGTTCCAGTGCTTCCCAGGCTTTGGCAAACACGAAAGGAATGATGGCAAATGCCAGGGCAATGGTGGCGGTCGCAGTTTGCTGGGTCGCATCCTTAGCACCACCCAGCCACAACAGCAGCACGGCCGCTGCAATGCCGCTGCCAACGAGGGTAACAATCCAGGTGTTTTTTTGCATGAGGTTTTGTCCTGTTTGAGTATGGATTTATTGTGTGGAAAAACGTGGTGCCAATAAATCAATTAAGCGTATGCCTGTCAAGCGCGGAGGGTTAGACATTTGAGGCAGATCATGCAAACCGGCGCAAAGGCTTGCAGCCCTTGAATGGCGGCGCTGCGGTGCATATCCGGGCGGGTTTCGGGCTAGAATGCCGTCTTGTCCATACACCCAAAGAAAGAGGATGCGATGCAGGGCAAGACACCACACACAATGCTGCCGGCGGAGCTGTCCGGTAGCTGGAAAGGAGAGCGGCAACAATGAACATGACCGAGACCCGCATAAGTTCGCAGCGCTGTTTTGACGGCAGGATTGTCAGTATTGCTCTGGACCAGGTGCGGCTGCCGGATGGCAGCCAGGCCAGCCGGGAGTGCGTCCTGCATCCGGGCGGAGCGGCGGTGCTGGCGGTTACTGCGCAGCAGCAAGTGATTCTGGTACGTCAGCACCGTTATGTGTGCGGGCGCGACCTGCTGGAGTTGCCGGCCGGCAAGCTGGATGCCGGCGAGGCTCCGGCCTTGTGTGCGCAGCGCGAACTGGCGGAAGAAACGCCCTATACGGCAGGCAGGGTACAGTTGCTGCATGCATTCTTTTCTTCTCCCGGGTTTTGCAACGAGCGGATTCATCTGTTCTGGGCGCAGGATGTGCAGCCCAACAGCCAGGCCTGTCCTGACGAGGGCGAGCTGCTGGAGCTGGTATTGCTGGACGAGAGCCAGGTGCGCGCGGCGCTGGCTGCACAGCAAATTGAAGACGGCAAAACCCTGGTAGCCCTGTACTGGTGGCTGGCCAGCCGTACCGCAGGCCGTCCATGAAGTGCCCTGCGGTTGTGCCGGCGCGGTTCCATGGCTGCTGTCCATCTGTGCTAGAATCGCATGCTTGAAAAACCGCCCCGGAGTACTGGCTAGCATGACATTGAGTCACCTGAAAAAATCACTGTTTATGGCGTGTTCCCTGATGTTGTGTACTTCGGGTGTGCATGCCGGCGATGTGCAGGAGCGTGTGCGCAGCCAGCTCAAGAAACTGCAGCCCGATCTGGGTATTGAACAGGTTGTCCCCGTTGCGGGTGCGGGCCTGTATCAGGTGCAGTTGCAGGGCGGACAGTTTTTATATGTAAACGAGACGGCCGAGTTCATCCTGCACGGCCAGCTGTATCAGGTGCGCGACAGTGGCGCGGTGAACCTGACCGAGCAGGCGCAGCAGGTGGTTACCGCACGGCTGATGGCGGGGCTGGACGAAAAGGACATGGTGGTGTTTCCTGCGCAAAACACCAAGGGACAAATTACCGTATTTACCGATGTGGATTGCGGGTTCTGCCAGAAGCTGCACAACGAGGTACCGGCACTGAACCAGGCCGGTATCGAGGTTCGCTATCTGGCGTGGCCACGTCAGGGGCTGTCCGGCCCGACGTACAACACCATGGTCAGCATCTGGTGCGCGGATGATCCGCGCGAAGCCATGACCCTGGCCAAAAGTCGCCAGCCCGTTAAGCCGGCCAGTTGCAAAACACCTATTGATCGCCAGTATGCGCTTGGCCAGCAACTGGGCATTCGCGGTACGCCGGCCATCGTGCTGGAAAATGGCGAGCTGTTGCCCGGCTACATGCCGGCTGCGCAACTGGTGGCAAAAGTATTGGACGCAAAACAGTAATTTTCAGACGCCTTGCCAGCGGCAGGGCCAGAGCAAGAGAGGTTGGCACGCGTGAAATCCGTCAAGGTCGGAATTTGTGGGCTGGGTACTGTCGGTGGCGGTACCTTTAATGTATTGCAGCGCAATGCGGATGAAATTTCCCGCCGCTGTGGCCGGCGTATCGAGGTGGTGCAGATTGCCGCCCGCAGCCTTAATCCTCAATGTGACACCGGCAGCATTGCCGTCACCGAGGATGCGCTGGCGGTGGCCCGCAACCCCGAGGTTGATCTGGTAGTGGAGCTGATTGGCGGCTACGGCATTGCTAAAGACGTAGTGCTGACCGCCATTGAAAACGGCAAGCATGTAGTGACTGCCAACAAGGCGCTGATTGCCGTGCATGGCAACGAGATTTTCGCCAAAGCCCGCGAAAAGGGCGTGATGGTGGGTTTTGAAGCGGCGGTTGCCGGTGGTATCCCGGTGATCAAGGCGATCCGCGAAGGCTTGTCGGCCAACCGCATCAACTGGCTAGCCGGCATCATCAACGGCACCGGCAACTTCATCCTGACCGAAATGCGTGAAAAAGGCCGGGCCTTTGACGATGTGCTCAAAGAGGCGCAGGCACTGGGTTATGCCGAAGCCGATCCGACCTTCGACGTGGAAGGTATCGACGCCGCGCACAAGCTGACCATTCTGGCCTCCATTGCCTTTGGCATTCCGCTGCAGTTTGACAAGGCCTATACCGAAGGCATCACCCGGCTGACCACTGCGGATGTCAATTACGCCGAGGCGCTGGGCTACCGCATCAAGCATCTGGGCGTGGCACGGCGCACCGCAGCCGGTATCGAGCTGCGCGTGCACCCGACCCTGATTCCCGAGCAGCGCCTGATTGCCAATGTCAACGGCGTGATGAACGCAGTGATGGTCAACGGTGATGCCGTGGGCAACACCCTGTATTACGGTGCTGGTGCCGGTATGGAACCGACCGCCTCGGCGGT
>CAZVDA010000233.1:0-3522 GCA_964625365.1 uncultured Thiopseudomonas sp.
CTTGCGAGGCACTGCTTTGGGCTTTAGAAATTTAACCAACTACATCGCCAGGTGCCTGCTGAAATCCGGAGGGTTTAGAAACCAGCTACACCCTTAAATGCGAAGAGCCGTCAATGTGAAATCGCACTACCTTTCCAGCGTGCTATAATAACGTAAAGAAAAAAGATGAAAACGAGGCTTATGTTTACTTTTTTCTTTACTATTATTCTTTGTGGAAGCTCAAGCCATTGAAATCTAAGGGGGTTTCTATGAAAAAGGGCTATCAGGTAAGCTTAACCGTTCTAGGATTATAGATAGTCCGCTGTTGTCCTGCAGCAGCGGACCGGAGCGCGATTCAGGTACGTCAACACTACCATCCCGGGCCAGGGCATAGCCGCCAGCCCTCCACAGTCAAAGGTCAGCATACAGTTGAAAATAGTCTTATTGGGCGCAGGCAACGCGCTGGGGCAGGCCCTGATCCGTCAGGGCGCCGAACGGGATATCAGCTTTTTTGTGCCGCGTCCGCCGGAAGGTGGCTGGGCACCCTCAACCCTGACTGACCTGATTGACCAGGTGCGCCCGGACGTGGTGATTAATCTGGCCTTTTACTTTGACTGGTTTCAGGCGGGTAGGGTTGAGCCGGCCAAGTTTATTCATCAGGCTGAAACGGTAGAGCGGCTGGCCCAGCTGTGTAAACACCACAACTCCATTTTGATTCAGCCTTCCAGTTATCGCGTGTTTGACGGCTGCAGGGCGACGGCCTACAGCGAAAAGAACGAATGCAACCCGTTAAGCCCGCGCGGTCAGGCATTGCTGGCCATGGAAGAAAGCGTGCGTTCCATTTGTTCGCGTTATGTCATTGTGCGCTTTGGCTGGCTGATGGATGACAGCCCCGAGGGTATGCTGGGCCGCGTGCTGCAACGGGCCCAGGACCATGAAAGCATGGAAATGGCCGATGACCGACGGGGCAATCCAACACCAGTCGATGATGCGGCGCGGGTTCTGGTTGCCATCATCAACCAGCTGGACTGCAATGCACCGCTGTGGGGTACCTATCAGTATGGTGGCCAGGAAGCCGCCACCACGCTGGCGGTGGCCGAAGCCATTTTGCAGGAAGCGCAGGGCTGGCGTCCGGAAATCCAGCTGGATGTGATACCGCGTCCACACGCCCACTTCGAGGATGCCCAGATCGAGCCCCAGCATGGTGTGCTGGACTGCAAAAAAATTACCCATGTATTTGGCATCAAGCCACGCTCCTGGCGTACCGGACTGGCCGAGCTGCTGGATAACTATTACCGCAATGTCTAAACGGCTGTTGGCCGTACGCCCCGAGTATTGATACGCATGGACCCGAAAAGCCAGGTGCTGCTGCGGCAGGCCGAATTGTTTAACGGCCCGCTGTTGCTGGCCGGTGCACCGGCTGATGCACTGGCCGATCAACTGCCGCAGGCACAGCTGTGGAGTTGGCTGGCCGATGAATACCAGCCGCTGGTGCAACGCCATGGCGAACGTGTGCATTTTGGCCATCTGCCGCCGGCAACCCGCGCCACTGCAGCAGTGCTGTTTCTACCCAAGTCCCGTGAATTGACCGATTACCTGCTGCAGGCGCTGACAGCCTTGCCCGGCATGCAGCGCGTGTTTCTGGTGGGCGAGAAAAAAGCCGGTATCGAACGAGCGGCCAAACAGCTACAGCTCTTTGGTAAAAGCTGGAAGCTGGACAGCGCCCGTCATTGCCAGCTGTGGCAGTGCGAACTGAAAGCGATAGCCGGCAGCCTGCCGCCGCTGGATGCCATGCAGCAGATTTTTGCTGTGACTCAGGGGCAGTGTGAATTGCAATTATGCAGCCTGCCAGGCGTGTTCAGTCATGGCCGGCTGGATCTGGGTACGGCCCTGTTGCTGGAGCATCTGGATGGTCTGCCCCAAGGGCAGTGGCTGGATTTTGGCTGCGGTGCCGGTGTGCTGGGCGCGGCCCTTAAACAACGCTACCCGAAGGCTGAAGTCAGCCTGCTGGATGTGGATGCCTTTGCCCTGGAAAGCAGTCGCCGTACCCTTCAGCTTAACGGGCTGCAGGCGCAAGTGCTGGCCGGTGCCGGTATTGCCGACGCGCCCGCAGGGCTGGCTGCCATCATCAGTAACCCGCCTTTTCACAAGGGTGTGCAAACCCATTACCGGGCTACCGAGCAGTTGATCGAGCAAGCTGCCCGCCATTTGCGGCCCGGTGGCGCACTGCGGCTGGTTGCCAATAGTTTTCTGCGCTATCCCGAGTTGATCGAGCGCCACCTGGGCGCGTGCCGGGTGCTCGCCGAGCGTGATGGGTTCAAGGTCTATAGCGCCATACGCTCCCGCTAAATGCCGGTGTATTTATTGCAAGAGGTTATTGTTTTATGAGTCAGCCGTATATTTTTGATGTGCAGGGCAGCGAAGCCTTTGATCAGCTGGTGATCGAGAACTCCTTTGTCAAACCGGTGCTGGTGGACTTCTGGGCTGACTGGTGTGCGCCCTGCAAGGCACTGATGCCGATGCTGGAAAAAATTGCCACCCACTACAATGGCGAACTGTTGCTGGCCAAGGTCAACTGTGATGTGGAACAGGAAACCGTAGCCCGCTTTGGTGTGCGCAGCCTGCCCACCGTGGTGCTGTTCAAGGATGGCCAGCCGGTGGACGGCTTTGCTGGTGCGCAGCCGGAATCACAGATTCGTGAAATGCTGGCCAAATATGTCGCCGAACCTGCAGAGCCGGATATTACTCCGCTGGAACAGGCGCAACAGCTGTTTGCCGGGGGCGCTTTTGGTGAGGCAGAGGCTGTGTTGCAGGCCCTGCTGCAAGAAGATAATAGCAATGAACCGGCGCTGATTTTGTATGGCCGCTGTCTGATCGAGCGGGATGCACTGGCCGATGCCGAGCAGGTCTTGAATGCAGTCAAAGGGGATGAACACAAACACGAGCTGGCAGCGGCCAAAGCGCAGCTAGCGTTTTTGCGCCAGGCTGCAGGGCTGCCGGAAATGGCTGAGCTCAAATCGCGGCTGGCGCAGAACAGTGAAGATGATGAGGCAGCCTATCAGCTGGCCATCTGGCAACTGGCACGCCAACAGTACGAACCGGCGCTGGAGGCGTTGTTGCAACTGTTTGTGCGCAATCGAGCGTATGGCGAAGGCGCTGCCCACCGCACTTTGCTTCAGGTATTCGAGCTACTGGGCAGCGCGCATCCGCTGGTCACGCAGTATCGCCGCAAGCTGTATCAGCAGCTGTATTAAGCCTTGCCAGGCTGATGGCCACAAAAAAGGGCGCTCCGTGGAGCGCCCTTTTGGTTTGTCGGCCAACAATTAGAACTTGTAGCCCAGACCAACCATGTAAACCCATGGCTTAACATCAACGTTCACCTTGGTGCGGCCTGCAACAGTGTTCAGGGTAGCGTCGGTGTCGATGTCGATGTAACGGACTTGACCGTTGATCATCAGGTTGTCGGTCAGCATGTAGTCAGCACCGATCTGAGCAGCCAGGCCCCAGGAGTTTTTGACTTTGAAGCTATTGGCGGCCAGTGCG
>CAZVDA010000234.1:0-3505 GCA_964625365.1 uncultured Thiopseudomonas sp.
TCCAGCCTGTGGATGCTGGAGCGCAGCCAGCAGCAGGCCAGGGAAATCAGCGAGCGGGCCGGCGATATTTTCAGCCAGGTGTGCACGGTGGCCGAGCGGCTGGGCAAGCTGGGCAACAGCCTGGGTGCGGTCGGTAACCATTACAACTCGGTGGTGACTGCGCTGGCCGGCCAGCAGGGGCTGTACGGCAAGGTTGAGCGCTTTGGCCAGTTGTCGGCCAAAGCGGCCAAAGAGCTGCCACAACTGGACACCCGCCATCCCGAACTGGATACCGCCCGTCTGCAGCTGGTGGCCGAAGCGCTGCCGGAAATACCAGAGATCCCGGACGACTGAAAACACCGCCGCTATCAAGTTTTACCTGACCGGCGGTTGACGCAGGGTGCGTGTACGTGTCTATGATGGATCTGCATGTATGACCAAGGGCAGGCCGCTGCGGGTGGCCTCGCCAAGAGAGGATAACGCCATGATTACTGCCACGCCCCGCATGACCAACCTGTTCCTGCAGCTGGGACTGGACTCCAGTCAGGAAGGCATCGACCGCTTCCTTCTGGACAACGAACTGCCGGAAAATGTACACATTCTTGAAGCGCCGTTCTGGACCGAATCTCAGGTCGAGCTGCTGCGCGAACTGCTGTGCTCGGACGCCAACTGGTCGCTGGTGGTGGACCAGCTCAGCGAAGCACTGCGCCGCTGAGTGTGCCAGGAAGGTAAAAATTAGGGCGGGCTGCCGTCCGCTTCATCCTGCTACAGCTGTGTGCACGGGCCTGCAGGCCCGTTCCAGCCCTGTCAAATTTTTCTGCCTACCCAGAGCCTGTGAACCGCCAGCCGCTCCGGCTGGCGTTTTCCTGAACGGTCTGCGTACGGGCGGGTGTTTGTGTTGTACTTTTGTTGAGCTTGACCTTAAGATTTGGCGAACTTATCTGGCGTTCGGGGCTGAAACTGTCGGTTGGCTCCGGTCTGGACAAAAGGGTTTGTCCGCCTTCGCACACTTCCTTTAGAGCATTGATTTCATGTCTACCCAAGCAAAAAACAAGTTTGTTCCCGTCATTATTGCCTTTGCGCTGTTGCTGGTGCTGTGGCTGGTGTGGCGCAGCCTGTCCGGCGGGCAGGAGCAGGGCGCTCTGGTCAGCAGCAATGGCCGCATTGAGGCCACCGAGATTGATATTGCTACCAAGCTGGCGGGCCGTATTAGCGACATCCTGGTTGATGAGGGCGAGTTTGTAACCGCAGGGCAGGTGCTGGCGACCATGCAGGTGGATACGCTGCAAGCCCAGTTGCGCGAGGCGCAGGCGCAGCAGCGGCAGGCGGTAAATGCGGTAGCCACGGCGAAGGCGCAAGTAGTTATGCGCGAAAGTGACAAGGTCGCGCTGCTGGCGCAGGTCACGCGGGCGGAATCTGATCTAAACCTGGCACAAAAGCGGCTGGCCCGCTCGGAAAAGCTGGCCAGGGATGGTGCAACGTCCATGCAGGTGCGTGATGACGACCGCGCTGCGGTGCAGAGTGCGCACGCCAGTCTGGCAGCAGCCAAGGCCCAGGTGGCCTCGGCAGATGCGGCAATTATTGCTACCCAGGCACAGGTAATCAGCGCCGAATCCCAGGTAGAAGCAGTGACTGCCACGCTGGAGCGTATTCAGGTCGAGATTGACGACAGCCAGCTCAAGGCACCACGCGACGGGCGGGTTCAGTTCAAGGTGGCGCAGCCAGGCGAGGTGTTGGCAGCCGGTGGCCGGGTGATGAATCTGCTGGATGTGTCGGATGTGTATATGACCTTTTTCCTGCCCACCGAGGATGCAGGCAAGCTGGCGCTGGGTGCCGAGGCGCGGATTGTGCTGGATGCGCTGCCGGATTATGTGATTCCGGCGAAAATTTCCTTTGTGGCCAGTGCCGCGCAGTTCACGCCGAAAACCGTGGAAACCGCCAGCGAGCGGCAAAAGCTGATGTTCCGGGTGCGTGCGCAAATCGACCGCCAGTTGCTGCTCAACCATCTGGAACAGGTGAAAACCGGCCTGCCGGGCGAAGCCTGGGTGCGGCTGGATGACAGCCAGCCATGGCCGGCACGTCTGGCGCTCAAGGCTGAACAATGAGTGTAGACAAGCCAGCTGTGGTGCGGCTGCAACAGGTGCAGTTGCATTACGGTAAGGTTCAGGCGCTGGCGGGCATTAGCCTGGATATTCCCGCAGGGCGCATGATCGGCCTGATTGGCCCCGATGGCGTGGGCAAGTCCAGCCTGCTGTCGCTGGTGTCTGGCGCACGGGCGGTACAGCAGGGCGTGGTCGAGGTGCTGGGCGGTGACATGGCCAGCAAGCGCCACCGCAATCGGGTGTGCCCGCGCATTGCCTATATGCCGCAGGGGCTGGGCAAAAACCTGTATCCCACTCTATCAGTGGAAGAAAACCTGCAATTTTTTGCCCGCCTGTTTGGCCATGATGCCGCCGAGCGCCGGCGGCGGATTGACGACCTGACCCAATCCACTGGCCTGTATCCGTTTTTAAGCCGTCCGGCGGGCAAGCTGTCGGGCGGCATGAAGCAAAAGCTTGGCCTGTGCTGTGCGCTGATTCACGACCCCGACCTGCTGATTCTGGATGAGCCGACCACTGGCGTGGATCCGCTGGCGCGTGCCCAGTTCTGGGAGTTGATCGAGCGCATCCGTGGCGAGCGCCCCGGCATGAGCGTGCTGGTGGCCACTGCCTATATGGACGAAGCACAGGGTTTTGAATGGCTGATCGCCATGGATGACGGCCAGATTCTGGCCACCGGTACGCCGCAGGAATTGCTGGAACGCACCGGCTGTACGGCACTGGAAGAAGCCTTTATTGCGCTGTTGCCCGAGGAAAAAAGGCGTGGTCACGCACCGGTATTGATTCCGCAGCTGGATGTGGATGCCGACGACATTGCCATCGAGGCGCAGGATTTGACCATGCGCTTTGGCGACTTTACCGCCGTGGATGCGGTGTCGTTCCGGATTCGTCGGGGCGAGATTTTTGGTTTCCTTGGCTCCAACGGCTGCGGCAAGTCCACCACCATGAAAATGCTTACCGGTCTGCTGGAAGCCAGCAGCGGCAAGGCGTGGCTGTTTGGCAACGAGGTGGACCCCAAAGATATCGACACCCGCCGCCGGGTCGGCTATATGTCGCAGGCGTTTTCGCTGTATGGCGAGCTGACAGTGCTGCAAAACCTTGAGCTGCATGCCCGGCTGTTTCAGGTGCCGGAGGCGCAGATTGCTGCGCGGGTGGCGGAAATGGAGCAACGCTTCGGGCTGGGCGAGGTGCGCGATAGTCTGCCCAACAGTCTGCCGCTAGGCATGCGTCAGCGTTTGTCGCTGGCGGTGGCGATGGTACACAAGCCGGAGTTGCTGATTCTCGACGAGCCGACATCGGGCGTGGATCCGGTGGCACGCGATGCCTTCTGGCGCTTGCTGGTCGAGCTGTCACGCCGTGACAAGGTGACGATCTTTATTTCTACCCACTTTATGAACGAAGCCGCCCGCTGCGACCGCATGTCGATG
>CAZVDA010000235.1:0-3493 GCA_964625365.1 uncultured Thiopseudomonas sp.
CACCCCATCAAACTTCACCGCCTCCTCAAACTTCCCCTTAACAATCATATTAGTATCATAGATAGTAGTAGGTGTGGCTTCTGTTCCTGCGTAATCTCTGCCTGAGTATTGGGCTACTAAGCCTGAGCCTATTGGGGAATAAGAGTCTTTACCAGCGTTGTAAATTTCTGTTATTTCGGCTGTAGTTAGTTTTCTGTTGTATGCTTGGAAATTAGCAATTTGTCCATTAAAATAAGTAGTCCCAGGTGTAAACCCGATAGTCAAAGGAGTGACAATTGTCCCTGGAGTTATTGAGCCACTGCTCTCACTAGTGTCGTTTATTCTTAAAATTATTTGAGAGTTTGTGTTGTCTATTATCCCAACCAAGTGAACCCACTCCCCAGCGACTTGCGGCACTGAAATACTTCTGTCTGTCCCACCAATCTTAGAGTGTCTAAATTGATAGTTTGAATTTCTTAAGCTTAAGTAAACATAAGCCTCGCCAGTTTCTTGGAAACTAACCAAACTCTGCATATTACTACTTACATCTGAAGAAATTATAGAACTATGTTTTACCCACACAGAAAAAGTAAAATCGGCTGTGTCTGAGTTTGGAATTGTGAAAGCTGAGTCTACTTTCCCGTCCACTCCATCAAAAACCATCACTCCATTACTAATCGTTACCCCACCTGCTGGCGTTCCATTATTCCTAGCAAAATTAGTTAAAGTTCCATTATTAGTAGAGTTAGGGTTTTTATCTTGTGAAACATCTGTGGCGTGTAATATACTACTAGCGTTTAATGGGTGGTATAAAACACAACCATCAGAGCTGACAGAATAATCGCCATCTACTAAGGTGTCTATTTCAGCACCATCAAGCCCCTTTGGTATTTCAAAATCAAAGATAGCAGCAGCACTTGTCCCCACATTAGTTACTGAAGCAGGGACATCACTTTCTACTGTTGTTACTGTTCCTACTGCGATAGTAGCAGCATCTCCGTCAGCACCTTTCTCAGAAATTTTTGACCAATAAGTAGTGTTGGTAGGGACAAAGAATGCATCATGTGCTTTAATACACACATAAGACGCGCCGGTTACATCGTAATAAACAGAATCGTATTTAACGTATCTTATACTATTATCCCAGTCACCTTTCCAATTGAATCCGTAAGTTGGGTTGTCATCGACAAAGTTAGGGATACTATCTATTAAGTCAATATACTGCGAAGCGGTAGGTCTATCGTTGGCCTCAAAGTATGATTTTAAAGTTGTTCTTGGTTTTAGTGGCATATATTTTTATTATGATATTGGATAACCAGTGTTATCGCTACCGACACCAGCTCCGCTAGCTTCATTACTATTTTGCATATTTAATCTACTGATATCCATTAATCTAGTATCGGTTGAGACATTAAAGATTGACCAATAAGTTTCGTGATCAACAGTTGTGTCCTCGTCGTAAATAGTTTCAAATTTAATTCGGTATCTTGTGGCGTCGTTAATATCAAAGTGAATAGGGCAAGAGAAAATATAACTATCTAAAATTTCAGCGTCATTTCCTCCTAAGCTTGTCGCACCAAGAATACTTGTTCCAAGCGCGCTTACCTTAGCGGTTGATACGACCTCACTGTTATTCCAAAATAGATTAAAACTTTTTTGTGTCTCTCTACCAAAAATTCCATATTCAACTGTTATTCTAATTTTGCTATTTTCATTAATTAAGCCCTCAACATAAACAGTATCAAATCTCTTATCCTGAGCTGGTGAGTCAAAGACATATTCTTTAGTAACATATTTATGTTCTAAGACTGCACCATTGGCACTGTTGCGATCAAATAGTTTGTAGCAGTTCTGATCGATGGTTGAAACGAAATATAAGTCTTTACCATCAACTATGTAATCAGCGGCGGGAATATCGTCAATTGAGATGTCGAAAAGATAGTTCCCTGAAGAACCTTTTACATAAATTGAGATTTGCTTTCTGTCTCCGTTCTTATCGTCAGTTGCGATTAAAAGTAGTCTCTTAGGTGGGTAATAAGCGGCGACGGCGTTAGTATTATCATACTCCCTTAAAGTCGGAGCAATCATATCTGAGATAGATGCCATCGCTAAAATGTTTTCTTCAACCGCCTGCTCAAGTAATTTAATACCCTCAATCCCTGTCATAAAGAATGAGCTCTTATTTAAAGCTGTCTTAGCCTTGAAATTTGAGGCACCAGAGTCATACGAGCTCGATAGCGTATCAAAGCCCTCAATAGCGTTTGTGCCATCGTTATCGCGACTGTAAGCGATAATAGCGTCACGCTTATGGCAAACCACTGTATTTCTACCTTTTGCCTCTAAGCATGTTACTGGTCCACCACCTTCTAGTAAATCAAATGAACCACCACTACCAAGTCCTGATGTTATACCAAAGCAAGTGACCTCACCTGAAACGCTGTAATATATTTTACTTGGATTGTCAAGGTTCCCTGATAAGAATAACTTTCTTTGAGCTGTTAATAAGATGTTTCCTTTTGGTGATCCAGCTTGAATGATAATTCTATCACCAGCTAATTCGCTAACTAAACGTTCACTAGCTACTAGGGTAATTGTGCCAGCGGCTACTGTATCAATAGTCCAAACGCCACTGTTATCATCACTGCCGCTTATAGTTATCTTTTGTCCTGCGGTGAAACCAGCGTCAACAAAGCCATTATTACTGTCTGTTATTGTGCTTGGACTACCTGCGACAAAAGCGATTGACGTATCAATTAAAATGTGTTCTTCTAATAACTCATCATTTACTTCTTGAGCTACCCCTATTGTGGCAGTCGCATCTCCAGTTGGGTCAGGACTTACCCCAGTAAAAGTTTTATCTGTAATACCGGTATAAGTATATTCTACACCATTCACCATTAAAGTGCCAGCTGTGTCAAATCCTTCAGTCAGCAATGTTTCCTCGCAAACGATTGTATTGCTAGTAGAACTAGCTACAGTAGCTGTAGCACCGTTCCAAACAAGCATTTCATCAACTGCATTACCCATTACTAACTTATTTACTTTAGCACCACCATCTCCATTAGCAGCTGCAAAGCCCATTTTAGTCCCTGTGGTTAAGCCGCCGAGTAATGTTTCCCATTGTCCATCAGTTGATTCACTGATGTTGCTTGGGTTAAGCCATTCTAAGATAACATTAGTACCGTTATCACGAGTCCTTAATTTAATGCGTTGTAATGTACCAAAGTTCTTTTGATATAAATAAGCATCCACGCAGTTGCCTGGATCAGTGATCTTATTACCATAAAGCCCATAACCACGAGCAGATTGTATCATGCCGTTTAATGAGAAATCTATGTTCTTAACATCTGTGGCGTTTCTATCAGGTATTTTATCAGGTGTGGTGTTGGTTACTAAGCCACCGAAGTTTAAGACGTTTTGCATTTGTTCATTGGCTGCCATATTTAATTATTATATTTTAAATTGTCTTCTTAAATGAAATTTTCTTTCTATTTTTCTTGGAGCTTTAGCTACT
>CAZVDA010000236.1:0-3486 GCA_964625365.1 uncultured Thiopseudomonas sp.
CAAAGGTGATGCCCAGCGCCACGGCGAAGAACATGGCCACGCCAATCAGGCCGTCGATCAGGTCGCCGACTTTCTTGGCAAAGCCAATGATGTGGATCTTGATGTTGGGGTTTTGCTGTTCGTACTTGTCGCGGATGTGCTGTTCCAGCTGGTGGGAAAACTCGCGGTAGTCCA
This sequence comes from uncultured Thiopseudomonas sp., assembly GCA_964625365.1. GTDB lineage: Bacteria > Pseudomonadota > Gammaproteobacteria > Pseudomonadales > Pseudomonadaceae > Thiopseudomonas. The sequence goes on from CAZVDA010000236.1 coordinate 175, forward strand.
GTTGCAGCAGGCGGCTTTGATCTTCGGGGTCGGGGAAGGCTTCCAGCAGCGGAATTTCGACAATGCTCGACTTGAAGTTGTTGGCCACCAGCCGGCCGACCTGGCCGGACTTGAGAATGTTGGCACGCAGCGCCTCCATGCTTTCCGGCGACCCGTCGTAGCTGTTGGGAATCACCTCGCCGCCGTCAAAGCCCTCTTCGGTCACTTCGGTCCAGCGCACGTTGGGGCTCCACAGCGAGCGCACACCCGAGCGGTCAACCCCGGGGATATAGAAGGCTTCATCGCTGATCTGGTGCAGGGTGTCCATGTATTGCGCAGTAAAGATGTCGCCATCCACCGCTTCTACCGAGATGCGCACACTGTTGCCAAGGTTGGCCAGGTCATCACGGAACTCCAGCATCTTTTCGATATAGGGATGCTTGAGTGGAATCATTTTCTCGAAACTGGTGGCCGGACGCACCTGCGCCGCCTGCCAGAACAGAAACAGGCTGACCAGAAATGTCAGCAAAATCACCGCTGGCCGGTTGTTGAACACCAGCCGCTCCATCACGGCAGCCGGATTGCTTTTAGGCTTGGAAATCATGCGTAAAGTCCCTTGTTTGTCGTTATTGTCGGGATGGGCTGGCAGGCTCGACCTGCACACCGCCCTGGCCAATCAGCAGCAGGCTGCCATCGTCACGGGCCGCCACACCGGCGTAGGACTGGCGGTCCGCACGCAGTGTCACCTGAAAGCTCTGGCCGTCATCCTGGCTGCGCAGCAGCGCACCGCCATGACCGACAATCAGCAGGGTGCCGTCATCCAGCAATGCACCGTCGGCCAGGCCAAACTCGAAACGGCCACCGTCCGGGCGCTGCAGGGCAATCTCCTGCCAGCTGTCACCCGCATCGTCCGAGCGGTAAACATGGCCGCGCAGTCCGTAAATCACCAGTCCCTGCGCTTCGCGGGTCGGCAGCACGCCAAACAGCGAACCCTCGTAGGGGCTGTCGAGTGTTTCCCAACTGTCACCCCCATCGGTGGAACGGAACAGCGCACCCATTTCACCGACAATCACCAGCGTATCGTCGGTCAGGCGGGTGATGGCGTTGAGGTGAAAGCCGTCTTCGTTGTCAAGCGCGTCACTAATGGCCTCCCAGTGGGCACCGCCATCCAGGGTACGCAACAGGCTGCCGTAAGCCCCCACGGCAAAGCCGCGGCGGGCATCGGTAAACAGGATGTCCAGCAGCGGCGCTTCCAGTTCAGGATCGCTGTATTGCAGGGTCCAGTTCACGCCACCATCGGCGCTGTGCAGGATCTGCGCATCATGGCCAACTGCCCAGCCACGTAGATCGTCAACGAAAAACACCGAGGTCAGCAACTGGCGGGTCGGCACCCGGCCCTGCTGCCAGCTCGCGCCCTGATCGTCGGAATACAGGATATGGCCACGGTCGCCCACGGTTACCAGCCGCGCGCCAGCAGGCGCAATGCCCAGCAGCAGGCTCTGGCTGGCCCGGGGTGACTCGACCGCATAGGTTGCCGGACTGTCCGGAGCGGCTACGGCAACCGGCAACGAAAACAGCGCAACGGACAACGCCAGCAAACAGCCTTTGCAGGCAGCCAGCACAGGCGAAACGGATTCATGCATAAAGGCGCTCCCTCTGTTGATTTTTTTGTGCGAGGTGATGAAACACTAAAACGAACCTCACCATAGAGGGAAAATTTGCCTTAAACAAGTGTTTGACTGGTGTTTTTTATCCGTCCATCAGGTCGGATGGTGACCCATTGGTTTTTCTCACAATTATGACAAATCAATCACCTGAAGCCCGCATCCAGCGATTGCCGCCGGCCTGCTTGGCGCGATACATGGCCTGGTCGGCACAGTCCAGCAACACGCCGGCACTGCCGGCATCCAGCGGATACAGCGCCAGTCCGGCCGAGACGGAGATGCCGCCACGGGCCTGCCCCTCCAGCATGTAAGGCTGCCCCACCCGCTCAACCAGCTTGCCGGCAATCTGTCCGGCCACCTGCGGCCCGTCGAGCTGCTCCAGAATTACCACAAACTCGTCACCACCCAGCCGCGCCACGGTATCGGTACTGCGCACGCAACCCAGCATGCGCTGCGCCGCCTCGATCAGTACCAGGTCACCAGCCGCATGACCAAGGCTGTCATTGATACCCTTGAACCCGTCAAGGTCCAGATAGAGTACGGCAACCAGCCGGTGACTTTCATCGGCCCTGACCAGCGCCTGCTGTAGCGTGCCCTGCATCATGCTGCGGTTGGACAGGCCGCCTCCTTCATGTGCGCCGCGCTCTGCGCAAACAGCGCCTGCATAGGAAATGCGATGCTGATGCCGCCACGCAGGCTGCCCAGGGTATCAGTGCTGCGGGTATGACACTGCTGGCAGGGCTTATCCAGATACAGTGGCACCAGATAGCGAAACACCGGCTCGCCATCGCGCTCCTGCAACTGTTCGCCGTGCGGCTTGCTGCGCGTTGCAAGCTGCTGCAGCAGGGCCTGCTCCCAGGCATCGGCCCGATTACCGGGGTTCAGGGGATCAAGACTGGTCAGGCGCAGGCTCAGGTCGTTGTATTCACTGACCACACTGCCCAGTTGGCGGGTCATATACGAGGGGTTGATCAGCGTCAGCGCCACGCCGGAGGTAGTAAATGCCTGGCGAACATCCGCGTCCAGCCATTCATTGGGCGGATTGCTTGCCGTGGTCGGCGCATAGACACCCCCATGCCGGGCCGCCCACATGCGGGTTGCCTTGACCAGCCGGGCCACAAACTCGGCACGCTCGCGGGCTACTTCAAGCACCTGTTCATTCCGGTCGCTCTGGTCCCACAAAAACAGGCACCAGACCAGAACGCCCCAGCCCGCCACACTGAGCGGCCAGAATCTACGCTGCGAAATAAACCGGTTCACATTCACCCTCTTTGCAAACGGCTCCGTGAAGCCCGGACCGCAACACACCTGCCCGCACAAAAACAGGCAAGGCGCGACCAGAAAGATTTTTTTACTTGATTACTGTCAATTATAGAATGATGGCATTTTCATTTTATGCTTTTAATCAAAAATAAACACTGCTGCATAATCGGCGTATGCCTGGAGCCGGTTACCGCCCACCTGAAAAACGTCAGGCCCGCCAAATGGCGGGCCTGACGGGTGATCAGGGCCAGATTATCTTCACCAGCCGCTTCCAGCACCCCGCTGCCATCAGGCATTGCCGGCCAGTGATTTCTCCAGCACCTCAAACAGGTCTTTGGACAGCTGGGGCAATGCCTGGAGCCGTTCCAGTTCTTTACGCATCAAGGCCGACTGGGCAGGAGCATAT
>CAZVDA010000237.1:0-3483 GCA_964625365.1 uncultured Thiopseudomonas sp.
GTGCAGCAGGCCCGGGATGTGGAGGCCGGCCTGTCGGCCAACCTGCAGGCAGCGGCACAGATTGTGACGCAAAACCAGGGCATTGCCGCAGCGGTGCAACAGCAGACCCGCGTGGCACAGGACATGGACCACAATCTGGTGGCCATCCGTGACGATGGTGAACAGGCGGCAGCCGGTGCCGGCGGAGCGGCGCAGGCCAGCCATGACATGGCAGAACTGGCCGAACGCCTGAAGCACTTGCTGGCCGCTTTCAGAATTTGATGGCAAGTCTGCGGCAAGGCTGCCAATCTTATGGCCTGTCTGCCCGCCCCGTGTGTCGGCGTCGGCATCCGGTGTTCCGGATACCCTGCCGTGATGCATGGTGATAGAGGCTTGTGGAGTAATCAGACAGACAGGTGGCCCGGCTCCCCGGGGAGCCGGCACATATTTTTAAATAACAAGAGGCAAAATCTTATGCGTAAACCCGAACTGGTCAACGCCGTGGCACAGGCAACCGGACTGGGCAAGGCCCAGGCTACCCAGGTGGTCAATATTTTTATCGACGAACTAACCTTTGCCCTTTCGCAGGGCGACAGCGTTACCCTGCCAGGCTTTGGCAGCTTTACGGTTCGCCAGCGTGCCGAGCGTACCGGCCGCAACCCGAGAACCGGCGACAGCATGGTGATTGCTGCCAGCAACAATGTGGGCTTCAAGCCGGGCAAAACACTGCGTGACGCCGTTAATTCATAAACTATTCAACAGTGACCGGGGGAGGTCCATGCATGAAATTCAGATTATTGCTCTGGCTGTTGGGGCGCATGCTGCGCAAGGCCAGCGCCATTAATCCCGAGCTGCAAAAGCAGCTGGAAGGCAAAGAATTCGGCTTTAGCCTGCTGACGCTGGACGGCAAGGTGGCCCGCAGCTTCAGGGTCAGCAACCAGCGCATTACCAGCAGTAGCGGCAGGATTGATGATCCGGCGTTTACCCTGGGGTTTCGTGATGCGGCCTATGCCTATCAGGTAATGACCGCCAAAAACAAGCAGCTGGCCTTTATGCAGGGCATCCAGGACAAGCACATCAAGGTTGAGGGCAACGCCGCGCTGGTGATGTGGTTTCAGGGGCTGTTCAAGTACGCCATGCCGAAAAAGAAAAAAAACAGCAAAGCCAGGGCTGCCTGAACGGCTGGCCTGCCGGATCGTTAAAACCCGGCAGGGTCAGCCGGCTAGCCGGTTAGCTGGGTGCGGTATTGCAGCGCCTCGGCCAGATGGCTGCGACCGATATCGCTTTGGTGGTCAAGGTCGGCCAGGGTGCGGGCCACTTTCAACACCCGGTGGCTGGCGCGCAATGACAGCTGCAGCCGCTCGCAGGCCTGTTCCAGCCACAAGCGTTCATTTTCCGGCAAACGGCAGTGCTGGTGCAGGCTGTCCAGATCCAGCCGGCTGTTGCAGCAGCCCTGGCGCTGTTGCTGGTGCTCGCGGGCGGCCATCACCTGCTCGCGGGCTGCGGCACTGTCCGGACCGTGGCGGGTCTGGGGTTGCAGCGAGGTGGGCTCGCGGGCCACGCTGACATGCAGGTCAATGCGGTCCAGCAGCGGGCCGGACAGTTTGGTGCGGTAGCGCTGGATCATTTCCTGGCTGCAGTTGCAGCGACCACCGGGATCGCCCAGATAGCCGCAGGGGCAGGGGTTCATGGCGGCCACCAGCTGGAAGCGAGCCGGAAACTGCAAGCGCCCGGCTGCCCGTGAAATCACGATCACGCCGGATTCCAGCGGCTCGCGCAGCACCTCCAGTACCTTGCGGTCAAATTCGGGCAGTTCATCAAGAAATAAAACGCCATGGTGGGCCAGCGTGATCTCGCCGGGTTGCGGACGGCTGCCGCCGCCGACCAGCGCCGGGCCGGAGGCACTGTGGTGGGGCTGCCGGAAGGGCCGCGCCGGCCAGTGGCTGAGCGGCAGGCGGCTGGTGACGGACTGTACGGCGGCCACTTCCAGTGCTTCGGCGTGGGTCAACGGTGGCAGCAGGCCCGGCAGACGGCTGGCCAGCAGGGTTTTGCCGGTGCCGGGCGGCCCGCTCAGCAACAGGTTGTGCTGGCCCGCCGCGGCGACAATCAGCGCCCGCTTGGCGGCCAGCTGGCCCTGCACCTGGTTCAGGTCAGGCTGGGGTGGCGGGCAGGTGGACAGACCGGCGGACTGCCAGGGCTGCAGGGGGCGGCGGCCGCTTAGGTGGTCCACCAGTTGTTGCAGGTGCTCGACGGCGTAGAGTACCAGGCCGGGCACCAGCGCGGCCTCCTCGGCATTGGCTGCCGGCACCACCAGGCTGCGACCCGCCTTGTGGGCGGCCAGCGCGGCGGGCAAGATGCCTTTAACGGCGCGTACATGGCCGCTGAGGCCAAGTTCGCCCAGCAGCTCCAGCCGGGCCAGTTCGCTGGCCGGTACCTGATTGCTGGCGGCCAGTAGGGCGGTGGCAATGGCCAGGTCAAAGCGTCCACCATCCTTGGGCAGGTCGGCGGGTGCCAGGCTCAGGGTAATGCGTTTTTGCGGAAAATTGAGGTTGCTGTTGAGAATGGCACTGCGTACGCGGTCCTTGCTTTCGCGTACTGCGGTTTCCGGCAGGCCGACCAGACTGAGCGAAGGTAGTCCGCCGGACAGGTGTACCTCGACGCGCACCAGCGGCGAGTCAAGCCCAAGCTGGGCACGGCTGTTGATAACGGCAAATGACATGGCTTCCTCCTTGAAGCGGGCGGGGCAGATTTAGTGCCCGGGCGGGTGGTTGTCCTGACTGGCCAGCTGCTGCTCCAGCTGCGCCACGCGCTGTTCCAGTTGTTCAAGGCGCTGGCGGGTACGTTGCAGCACCAGCATCTGGCCGTCGAACTCGTCGCGGCTGACCAGATCCAGGCGGGCAAACTGGCTGTGCAGCATCTGTTTTAGTCTGTTCTCCAGTTCGCTGCGCGACAGCGAACCTTCGGCGTCGAGCAGCTCGGCAGCGCGGGATGCCAGTGATTCAAGCAGGGGTTTGGCAGCAAGCATGGAAAACTCCGGTGGGTGATGGTGGGCAGTTTAGCACGATAGTCGCGCTTTTCCAGACGCAGGCCGGAGTGATTTGTCTGGCCGAATCTCGCCGGGATTGCTGCCGGGCCTTTCCATGAACGCGCAATCTTTGCTTAAATAGCCGGGTTTATCCTGTAAATTGCCATGCGGCAGCCTGTTATCCATTATTTCTGGGAGCCCGGAATGAAACTTGTCACTGCAATCATCAAACCGTTCAAGCTGGACGATGTACGCGAAGCCCTGTCTGAAATCGGCGTGCAGGGCATCACCGTCACCGAAGTCAAAGGCTTTGGCCGGCAGAAGGGGCATACCGAGCTGTATCGTGGTGCCGAGTACGTGGTGGACTTCCTGCCCAAGGTGAAAATCGAGGTGGCGATTGCCGACGGCCTGCTGGACCGCGTGATCGAGTCCATCAGCAAGGCCGCCAATACCGGCAAAATCGGTGACGGCAAGATTTT
>CAZVDA010000238.1:0-3482 GCA_964625365.1 uncultured Thiopseudomonas sp.
CCCGAGGAAATCCTGCAAGATGTAATTCTCAACCTGCCCACTGCGCAGGGCTACAGCGACTCCAAGGGCCTGTTCAGCGCCCGCAAGGCGGTGATGCATTACTGCCAGCAAATGAATATCCAGGGTGTCGGTATTGAAGATATCTACCTGGGTAATGGCGTGTCCGAGCTGATCGTGATGTCACTGCAGGCCATGCTCAACAACGGCGACGAAGTGCTGATTCCCGCCCCGGATTATCCGCTGTGGACCGCAGCCTGCACCCTGGCCGGCGGCAAGCCGGTGCACTACCTGTGCGACGAACAGGCCGGCTGGTTCCCTGATCTGGACGATATTCGCAGCAAAATCACCGGCAACACCAAGGCGATCCTGCTGATCAACCCCAACAACCCGACCGGCGCGGTGTACTCGAAAGAACTGCTGCAGGAAATCGTCGAACTTGCCCGCCAGCACAACCTGATCGTGCTGTCAGACGAAATCTACGACAAAATTCTGTATGACGGTGCCCAGCACACCTGCATCGCTTCGCTGGCTGACGACGTGCTGTTCCTGACCTTCAACGGTCTGTCCAAGTCTTATCGCGTGGCAGGCTTTCGCTCCGGCTGGCTGATTGTGTCCGGTGCCAAGAGCCGTGCCCAGGGCTATATCGAAGGCCTGGACATGCTGGCCAACATGCGCCTGTGCGCCAACGTACCGGCCCAGCACGCCATCCAGACCGCCCTTGGTGGCTACCAGAGCATCAATGATCTGGTACTGCCCAACGGCCGCCTGCTGGAGCAGCGCAACCGTGCCTGGGAGCTGCTCAACAACATTCCCGGCGTCAGCTGTGTCAAGCCGATGGGCGCACTGTATGCGTTCCCGAAAATCGACCCCAAGGTCTGCCCGATCCACAACGATGAAAAATTCGTGCTTGACCTGCTGTTGCAAGAACGGCTGCTGGTGGTACAGGGCACTGCCTTCAACTGGCCATGGCCGGACCACTTCCGCGTGGTGACCCTGCCACGGGTGGAAGACCTGGAGGTCGCCATCGGCCGCATCGGCAATTTCCTGAAAACCTATCGCCAGTAACCTGCAATGGATCTGCACATTGACGACTTTTACCGCGACGCGGCACGGGGACTGGTTATGCTGTATCAGTCCTTTCCGCGACCGGTAACGCTGTACATGGATGATTTTGTCGGTGTATTGCCGCCGGATGAAGTCGGCCTGCCCCATCCGCGCCAGCAACACTGTCTGAGCACCCTGCTGTGGCTGGCCGGCGAAGGCTACCTGCGCCACCTGGGCACGCTAGGTTACGAAGCGGTCGATCAGGCCGAGCTCAGTGAAAAAGCCTTTGTACGCCTGTCTTCTACACAGCATCCCTTTGCCGGTAACTGTGACGATCTGCCCGCCAGCATCCAGCGTGTTCAGGGCAGTCTGGTGCAGCAACTGCGCCACTGTCTCAGGGCTGGCGACAGCGAAGGGCTGATCCGTGTCATGCAACATTTTTTTAGCATGCGCTGAGGAACCTGGCCCGGCGCCAGTTGTCACTGTTACACTGCCTGCCGGTCACGACAGGCAGACGCTTGATTTCCACCGTGACCGGCACCATTTAGCACATATCTTCCCCCCAACGGAGCACTACGCACATGATGCGCATCTTCCTTTTCCTGGCAACCAACATTGCCGTTCTCATCATCGCCAGCATCACCCTTAAACTGCTGGGCGTTGACCGCTTTACCGGCCAGAACCACGGCGACCTGCTGATTTTCTGTGCAGTATTCGGTTTTACCGGCTCGTTTATTTCGCTGTTTTTGTCGAAATGGATGGCAAAAAAATCCACCGGCACCCAGATCATCGACCAGCCACGCACCCATCAGGAACAATGGCTGGTTAGCACCGTTCAACGCATGGCCCAGCAGAAAGGCATCGGCATGCCCGAGGTCGGCATTTTCCCGGCTTATGAAGCCAACGCCTTTGCCACCGGCTGGAACCGCAACAACGCACTGGTAGCGGTCAGCCAAGGCTTGCTGGAACGCTTCTCCCGTGAAGAAGTCGAGGCGGTACTGGCCCACGAAATCGGCCACGTCGCCAACGGCGACATGGTGACCCTGACCCTGATCCAGGGCGTGGTCAACACCTTTGTCATGTTCTTTGCGCGCATTTTCGGCAATTTTATCGACAAGGCGGTACTGAAAAACGAAAGCGACAGCCCCGGTATTGGCTACTATGTGGCCACCATCGTCGCCGAGCTGGTGCTGGGTATCCTGGCCAGCGTGATCGTGATGTGGTTCTCGCGCAAACGCGAATTCCGCGCCGACGAAGCCGGTGCCGAACTGGCCGGTACCGGTGCCATGATTGGTGCCCTGCGCCGACTGCAGGTTGAGTCCGGCCAGGTTGAATCACAGATGCCGGAAAGCATGACCGCTTTTGGTATCAGCGGCGGCCTGAAAAACGGTCTGGCCGGCTTGCTGATGAGCCACCCGCCGCTGGAAGAGCGCATCGCCGCTTTGCAACAGCGCGGTTAAGTCCGAACACAAAAAAGCCCGTCATCTTGACGGGCTTTTTTGTGACTGCTTTCAACGCTTGCGCATGGCTTTCTTTAGCGCCTGCTCAAGACGTTTTACCAGCGCCTTGTCATGGCACGCCGACTGTCTGCTTAACGCCAGATGATAGCTGCGAATTTGCGCCGGCTGTTCCAGCGCCTCAATCAGGCCATCCTTGTGTGCCTGCTGCAGGGCACCTTTGCGGTCATGGTCATCGGCCAGGAAAAAATCAATCTCGCCGGCCAGCAATGCCTGCAGCGCGGCATCTGCTCCTTTCTGCTGACGCAGGTCTTCCAGCCTCACCAGAGACTGCACCTGCTGCAACACGCCGGCTTTCTGCTGCTTTGCCCAATAGCCACCGCGCAAGCCATCCAGCTGCGGCCAGCTTTCCAGGCTGGATAGCTCACCAGTGCGCACCCACAACAACAGCTGTTCCTGCCACACCGGCGGTTGCAACACGCGGGCAGGCTGCGGCCCGTCACCGCTACCCTCTTCTACCGCCAGCCACATATCCAGAACGCCCGCATCAAACGCGTCACGACTCTCCTGGCGCACATGCAACTGCAAGCCTGTATTTTTCTCCAGCGCCTGCAGCAACGGGCCGGCCGCCACGCCCGCAGCATCGAGCAGCGGCTCGTCCACCGCCAGATACAACTGCTCGCAGGGCGGCGGCAAAGGCACCGCAGCCTGTACCGCGTTACACAGCATACCGCCCAGCACAGCGGCCAACACACGTAATGACATGGCAATCCTGTATCCAGCGGCCACAAAAAACCCGCCAAATATAGCGGGTTTCCTGTCTGGCTGCCTGTAAAACTTACAGCGCGGCATCCAGTTGTGGCACCACCTCGAACAGGTCGGCGACCAGACCGTAGTCGGCAACCTGGAAGATCGGCGCGTCTTCATCCTTGTTGATCGCCACGATCACCTTGGAACCGCTCATGCCGGCCAGGTGCTGAA
>CAZVDA010000239.1:0-3480 GCA_964625365.1 uncultured Thiopseudomonas sp.
ACATAGCGACCGTATCGCCGGTCAAAATCGTGCAGTCTGCTGATGGCATCAGATAGTTTCATACTTATAAGAAAACACTTACAGCATAGGTATGTGTAGTTAACGTCCAGATACTAGGTGTTGACGACTAGCTTGGCAAGTGCAGCAGCCGTGCCAGGCTTTTGAGCGCAGGAAGTGCTACGCAAAGCGCCCCTTTTAACAACCAATTTTCCGCTGCCGTTTCTGACACACTCACTTCACTATCGGGATATCAGCCCAGCGGGTGGTATAGCGCGGTGACAGAAACTGCTGCTTCATTGCCCAGTCTTTACGCATACCCTGCCTGGCCAGAAAAATCCTGCCTTTGCCGGACTGGTTGATGTGGTCGATAACTTGCATCAGTGCGGGGTTATCAGGTTTGGTTTCTGGGTCAAACAGATCGGCCTGAGCTGCATTAGCCGGACAGAGATCGCTTAGCATGACTCCGCCTTTGGCATAGCTGTATCCATCACGCCAGATTTGCTCCAGTAATTGCATCGCTCTAGCCACCAGCTCACGCGTATCACTGCTGTGTGTCACCAGGGTAAGGGTTGCCTGATTGCTGTATTGGCGATCATGGCCCTCAAAGCCACTGGTACGGATAAACACGCTGAGCTTTTTGGTTACTTGATTTTCCTTGCGCAGTTTTTCGGCAGCTATGGATGTGTACTCGCAAATGGCTTCACGCATGCGTACGAGCTCGGTGACTTTGTGGCCAAAGGAGCGGCTACTGATGATCTGTTGCCGGGATGCTGTAATGTCGTCCAGCTCCAGGCAGTTTTCACCGTTGAGCTCGGCGAGGGTGCGTTCCAGTACTACCGAGAAGTGCCGTCGGATGTTTTTCGGGTTGGCCTGCGCCAAATCCAGCGCAGTGTGTATGCCAAGGCCATAGAGCCTGGCAGCAATACGCCGGCCAACTCCCCAGACCTCATCCACCGGCACCAGCTGCATTAACTTCAGTTGCCGCTTCCGGTCCGTCAAGTCCACCACGCCACCTGTGGCCGGATATTGCTTGGCTGCATGGTTGGCTAATTTGGCCAGGGTCTTGGTGGGTGCCATGCCCACACACACCTGAATACCGGTCCACTGGAGCACGGTTTGCCGTACCTGCTGGCCAAAGCCAAGCAAGTCAGGAATACCCGTGCAGTCCACAAAGGCCTCGTCAATAGAGTAGATTTCGATGCGTGGTGCCAGATGCTCCAGGGTTGCCATAACCCGGTTGCTGATGTCGGCATACAGCGCATAGTTTGACGAAAACGGAATTACCCCGTGACGCCTAATAAGCGCGTCGGCCTGAAAATAGGGCATGGCCATTTTCAGTCCCAGCGCCTTGGCTTCGGGTGAGCGCGAAACAATGCAGCCATCGTTGTTCGAGAGTACGACCACTGGCTTGTCACGCAAATCGGGGCGGAACAATTTTTCGCAGGCGACATAAAAGTTGTTGCAGTCAACGAGCGCAAATGTGTGCTTACTCATGGAGCGCAAACACCAGCACAGTGGTTCCGAATCGAATGAATCACTACGCCCATGATGCACAGCTCATCGGTATCAGAGAGCTCAATTGCCTTGTATCGGGAGTTGCAAGCTACCAAGCGAACACGAGGACGGAGCTCAAGACGCTTGACGGTTAGCTCGCCGTAAAGCTCAGCGATTACGATATGCCCATGAGCCGGTTGAATGGAGCGATCCACCACCAGGATATCGCCTGGATGAATCCCCGCATCAAGCATTGAGTCACCCTGGGCTTGTACCAGGTAAGTCGCGGCTGAGTGCTTGATGCATAGCTCATTCAGGTCAAGACTGCGCTCTACGTAATCCTGAGCTGGTGATGGAAAACCTGCCGACACGCGCTCAACATAGAGTGGGAGTGGGATTTTAGATGTTGGCAATAATTCGCCAAGGTAGCGCGGCTGCATTTCCATCTCACAGATACTGGTTTTTTGTACAGTATAGTGCAAAATTGAAAAATGTACCTTCATGCCAGAATTTCTGATGGCAGGCGGCAAGCAAAACCGCTGCCATGGCCTGTGCAGTCCAGCTCTGAGACCTGGCTAACCCGATTAAAGGTACGGATTTGTAGTCGAGACCGTCCGTTGATGCAGACCAACCGACACACAGGGAAATGCGCGGCTACACGTGATGCCGCCACAGTAGGTACCGAGCTGGGTGGCACGCATAATAAAACCAAACAGCTCAAGCAATGGAGCGTCTCAATGAAAAATCACCAGATGGAAAAGCTGGCCTGCCTGCAATGACAATTGCATCGCAAAGAACCAGCGCCTATTGTGCCGATATTTACTCCTTCACCTGGAATCTCTAGCAAATGATTGATGACACAGAGCCAACCGAACTTGAAAAGCAATGGTATGCAGCCGTTGCAGTCGGAAAGGCTGAAATGAACGAGCTGACAGTGGAAGTGATCCGGAGTCTCAGCAAAACACGTGCGTACCGCATCAGTGATGACTACGTTGCTCGTCACCTCTGGGATGAATTCTCCTGGTTTGCCAACGAAGGCGACTTGATGGGCCAGTTTCTACCTATTATCGAATCTTTTGTGGAGAGCGAGCTGAACAAAGCCAGCGAGGATCGGCTTGTGCTTTTATCGGCCTACAGCATCGAGACCGGAAACCGACAGCTGTATGACCTTTTAAACGATGACTCTGAGGAGGCAGCGTTTCCGCTCGGGGTGGTTTCGCACTTTGCGATTATTGATGCGTGTATTCGGCATATTTTCGACAAGGTCAGCGAGCGTAACGTGGCACTCCTGGGGCACGACGGCTCTGACGAGATCTTTTTTCTGCTGGACGGGCTGGATGGTTACTGCGGGGAGTTAATCGACCTGTCAGAAGTGGCCAACATCATTCACTCACAACTCGCGAACGTAATAAGTGCTGAGCCGAACTTGGCTCTTCTGGCCGACGACATCGCAGAGGCCTGCTTTGAGGAGCTTTCTGAATGGGTTTCTGAGCCGGCATACGGATTGCTCAGCACACACAGGGCTCGAACAAAAAAGGCGCTTGTCGACGATATATTGCCAGCTCTTGAAAAGGCGCGTGAGGTGCTGCTTGAAGCTTTGGATCCTGTTGAGGCTGGTAAAACCTAATAACAACCATTGTCGTGCAAGAAATCACTGACATTGGTGAAAAGACGTAAGCGTCTGGACATCCCACATTGACCATGCAGCTGTTATACCTGTTCTGTTCTTATAGGTTGCCAGTTATGCGGGGGCTCAGACAGGCTTCACTTGATGACACTGTTAGTTAAGCAGATAAAGCTCGACCATTTTCTGCAGGATCGACTTTTTGGCCGACTCACGCAACTTGATGATGTCGTAGGTAAAGGTGGCAAAGAACAGCTTACCCAATGGATGATCCAGCACCGGCACCCGCTGCCCCTCAGCATCAAGAACGGAACATGTCAACCTCACTTGAGCCGGTTTTTTAAAAGTTAACGTATTTTCTC
>CAZVDA010000240.1:0-3474 GCA_964625365.1 uncultured Thiopseudomonas sp.
CTAAAAATTTTCCTCTTGCGTTTCAAGCATGTGGATGAGGTTATTGTCTTGTGGTGCTAAGTCATGCCACAGAGAAAACAGCAAAGCCCCAATCGTTGATTCTTGATCATTTGCACTAGCAGAAAGCTTAATAATAGTAGTCACCGTATTTAAGGTAGGTTTTTGGTCGCCATAGAAAAAAGCGTTAGCCGCTTCACGTATCAAGGGGATGTATTGTTCCTTTTGTTGGGCGGAAAGATTTAATAGATCTATCCCGCCCTGCCTGACCACGGCATTGATGCTCGCATCAGAAAACTCCCGCGAATATTGCCTGAAAGCAAGGGGAGATTCGGGAGAATCAAAGGCAGGGATATTCTCGACATAGCGAGTTTCTACAGCTATTTCATGCGGAATGGTGTTTAGAGTAACGAGCCGGAACGGGTTTGGCCATGCGCTTAGCGCTCCTGTTTGTATGTCGACCAAAAAATCGCCACTGGCGCAATCCCAGCGTGTAATTTTCTGTGCATGAAAATGCCCAGTAAAAACTAGATTCAACCCTTTCTCCGCCAATTGTTGTCGCACGTTTTGCCAATCACTCAGCACAAACTCAGGCAGATATCTCCCCATGTCAATGGCGTGTTCGTTTAGAGAATGATGCATCATTGCTATCACCTGCTTGCCGTTTTTGCGGGCTAGGACAAGGTGTTCCTTTAACCACCGCAATGAATTTTCACTTAATCTGCCACCAATTACCGGATAGAGATCATTTTCAGCATAACGGCATGAATCAATGCCAAAGAGCCAGTAACCAGAGGCTGGTTCAGCTATATAGCTCAGAGAGTAAGGATCGCGCGCAATGGCTTGTTTATATCCAAAAGGATAATAGATATCCGCAAAATCACTAGCGCTGATGCTCTCAACGAACTCCCGTCCTTCTTGCGTGTAGCCAGAAGCATGGGGGTTAGCGATATCGTGATTGCCGGGGATAACAAAGACGCCAATGCCTGCGTTAACAAGGATGTGCAGATACTCTGCTGTCAGCAGGTGACTTTCTAGCGTTCCTTCTCGGGTCAGGTCGCCGGGTATTAGTAGGAATTGTGGGCGGGGGACGTGGTGGATGAGAAAGTTACTCATCTGAGCAAATATTGCAGAACTTTCGGCAATTAAGGTGCGGTCTGTTCTCAGGGCAACATCGTACGCCGCACCGCTTGTACCTAATGCCGCATCATAGATGTGCGTATCGCTGACTACAGCGAAGGAGACTGGCTCGCACTCAGTGATGGGAGTTCTGTGGCTACTGTCGCTACCTTTGCACGAAAGCAGTCCCGGTATCCAGAGAAACAATGATATCATAAAAAACCAAGATACTTTTCTCTCCATTGTTTAAAACTCCAGAAGCACAGTTGCCATAGACCATTAGCAGGCAATTATTTGGATAGCAAAGGGCTTGGGCTCAACACGCTGGAGTGCCGGTGCACCTATTTTTATGCGCTCGCTTATCGGGCGAACTGTATGCGAAGAGGGAGCTACACCACAGCGGGGCAAGTCGAGCCCTTGCGAATCCTGATCAACGAAAAAGGACAGGATTTAACGTTGAGGGGTAAAGGGCAGTATGAAAGTAGTCTATGAGCTTGTTGCACCAGCATCAGAAAAGCGAGGAGCAACTTGAGCTGTATGTCGCTACTAGATTTCGGCCCGTGCATTTCTATTCTGCACGGGCCGAAAAAACTATACAACCAGATGTAATGTCTTAATTAGCGCAGATCATATGCGCCGGAACAACTGTCGTCAAAGGTTGCTGTCCAGCTTTTCCCACCTTTGCGGAAGATAATCTCTCCCCCGACAGGATACTGTAGGCACAATTCGTCATCAAAGATCAAATTGGCGAATTCCACCTCGTACCCATTAACCACACTACCTGATGAGGTGTTTATCTGGTAAGCGCTATAACCAACTTCTGTAACTGTCATATTGAGTCTGGTATTGAAAACATTAGCAGTAGAACTGTCCACGCCGATTAGGCTTATTCTAATGTTTTCGATCCCATCGGCTGCCATGGTCATAATCCCGTTCATTACCACTTCGTCGCCGACTAGAAAATCCTGCAACTGGATGTCTGCAGTTAGGTTTTCATTCTTAATATCGACATTGAAATTTCCGCTCATTGAGCCATTGCCAACAACCATACCATTCTGTTTAAGGTTATCTGCATTTATCCGCAGAGATAAACGTATGTTGCTGAAGTCTGGAGCAACCTGCCAATCCTGAATTTCAAGGGCCATGCTACCAGAAAATGTATCACCGTCTTCTGTTTGGCAGCCGCTACCATAGCTTGCTGAAACGTTAATAGTTCTCGGTAGTTTGTCAAGAATAGCTGGAATATCATCTAAGCTACCAGCTGAATCAAACATGTGTTGAATGTCTAAAATCAGACTTTGGGTGTCCAGATTAGTCTCAACTACAGGGCAGGAAGAGGGCGTCGACCCCATAAGCAACCCGGCAAGAAGTGGCTCTACTTGATCTATCAAACCATCACTTAGGGTAGTTGTGGTAAGACCCATAACCAGGTCCAGCAAATTTCGTACTTCTTGCTCTGAGCCGCCAAGCTGCAAGCATCCGACCTGTTTTTGCCACTCTGATGCCATCCCCAGGTCCAGCATCTGACCGTCCCACCGCGGCCCCATGTAATATAGGCGACCATTATTTCTGTCGGTACCTAAAAAGCTGCCTGTCCCAAGGTATTGGCGGAAATAATAATTTGCCATCGTTACTGACTGGCTTCCTGCTGGCGAAACATGTTCTGGGTAGTTCTCCTCAAACCAGTCGAATAAACAGCTGTCCAGCTCAATTCCCATCTGTGCTTGCCAACCTGAAGCCGAGCCAAGGTTCCACAGACCCTCCCATAGAGGCCCCATGTAGTATAGATCGTTACTGTCGCGATCTATTCCAACATAACTGTCAGTTTCTGGGTAGTGGCGGAAATAATAATTTCCCATCGTTACTGACTGACTTCCTGCAGGCGCAATAAAATCATGATACTTCACTTCAAGCCAGTCGAACATTAGATCATCCGAGGTACGCCCCCAAGCTGTTGAGAACAGCACGGTGACAACTATTGACACCAATACTGCTAGAAATATCCGCTTTTGCATAAGACCCTCCTCCTCACTAGTTTTAGACTAACGTGGGCTCGCTGTTTGTAAAAACATTGCCCTAAAAAGATCAATACCCTACTAACGCTCTTACAAAATCTTTCACTTTTGTTTGCCGCAGCTGGAAATGGAGAGTTGCTCCTGGGCATTTACAATGTATTGGATTGTGGTTTCTTCCGATCGCTTTTGAACGACCGCGTTTTTCTGACCATACTCTGTGCAAACCTGTTTACCACCTCGGTATAGTTCGCCCTCGAGGGATACTGTAGCGGATGTACTGACTGCTACGACCAACTGGGTGCCGGAAGACGATTCCAGACCTTATTTTTTATTGTTTGTACAC
>CAZVDA010000241.1:0-3452 GCA_964625365.1 uncultured Thiopseudomonas sp.
TAAGCTCGGCGGCCGAGGCCAGCGGAGACAGGGAAAAGCTGGCAGCAGCCAGCGCAACACCGCCCAGCAGGCTACGGGCACTAAGGGAAACGGCTTGGCGCATAGAGGAACACTCCAGAAATAACAACAAAGGACTAATGATAACCATTATCGATCAAAAGTTTTGCGCACCTTATCAATCCGCTGCCAAAATCGCAAGAGCTCACGCACAGACGCCGCTGTGAAAACGGAAAGTTTCGTCATCGATAAAAATGGCATCGCGCTCGCGTTCGGCAAAAAACGCTACCCGGTCATCTATCGATTGTTTGCTGTACTGCTGAGCCAGCTTGAGATAGTCCTCGAAATGGCGCGCCTCGGACTTGAGCAGTGACTGGTAAAACTTGCCCAGCTCATCGTCCAGAAACGGCAGCAGCCGGTAAAAACGCTCACAGGAACGCGCCTCGATAAAGGCACCGATAATCAGGGTATCGATCAGCTTTTCAGGCTCGTCGCGGCGCACATGCTGGTGCAGACGTTTGGCATACTCGGAGGCACTGAGCTGGCGGTACTTGATGCCGCGCTTTTTCATGATGGCGGTGACCTGCTCAAAATGGCGTAGCTCCTCGCGGGCCAGACGCGACATTTTCTGTTGCAATTCTTCTTTTTCCGCATAGCGGAACATCAGGGTCAGCGCGGTGCCGGCCGCTTTCTTTTCACAGTTGGCATGGTCGATCAGCAGCTCCTCGGGATGCTGCAGCGCACGCTCAATCCAGGCCTGCGGCGTCTGGCATAACAAAAAGGCTTCAATTTCAGGAATCACAACAACACTCAATCCAGTCCAAAAACAGGCGACAATATACATCCTGCTGCTACATGCAGCATACTGATGCGGGTCAGCCCATGCACCGGCACCGCCCGCTACACTGACTACAGACTTGATAATAATGATAACCACACCTGCCCCGCCCTGCGGGAAACGGTGACTTTCGCAGGAGATACCCCATGCATACCATCCGCAGCATTCTGGTGGTCATGAACCCCGGCCAGCCCGAAGACTTTGCCCTGGAACGTGCCCGGCAAATCGCCAAGATTACCGGTGCCCATCTGCACCTGCTGGTCTGTGACCGCCGCAACGCCCATGCCGACAGCCTTGAGCAAGCCGCCAAACGCCTCAAGGCCGACAATATCAGCGTGAGCACCCAGCAGTCGTGGCGCGACAGCTACCATGAAACCATCATTCAAGCCCAGCGTGCAGAAAACTGCCGTCTGGTGATCAAGCAGCACTTCCCTGAAAACCCGCTCAAACGTGCCCTGCTCACTCCTGACGACTGGAAACTGCTGCGCTACTGCCCCGTTCCGGTGCTGATCGTCAAAACCAGCGAAATCTGGACCAGCGGCACCATTCTGGCTGCAGTCGATGTGGGCAACAGCGGCTCCGAGCACCGCGCCCTGCACGCCAGCCTGATCAACAACGCCCTGGCAGCCGCGAAAATTACCGGTGGCAACGTGCATGTATTCAGTGCGCACCCGGCCCCCATGCTGTCTGCCGCCGACCCGACCTTTCAGCTGCGTGAAACCATCGAAGCCCGCTACCGCGAACAGAGCGACAAGTTCGTCAGCGAGTTTGGTCTGGAACCGGACAGCATGCACCTCAAGGAAGGCCCAGCCGACGTACTGATTCCACGCATGGCCAAAGAGCTGAACGCCATGCTGACCGTAGTCGGCACCGTGGCACGCACCGGCCTGTCCGGCGCCCTGATCGGCAACACTGCCGAAGTGGTCCTTGATGCACTGGAAACCGACGTACTGGTGGTCAAACCGCAGAACGTCATGGATGACCTGGAAAACCAGTTACAACGCTAACCGGCAACGGGCAGCCTGTTGCTGCCCGTTTACCGCCATGCTTGCGCCTTTGGTATAAGCGACCTGCATCCAAGATATTCTTGCAGCCACTTAACTTTAATAGTGGCTTCGCGTAGAATAGCGCCGCCTTTTCGGCCTTTATGTCTCACCTGAAGCTGTTTTCAAAATTTGACCGGGCTGTTTGATTGGCCATGTCCCGCCTGCCGGCAGAACATGAACATTTATGAAAACAGCTTCCAAATAAGCGCCTGCCCCACCCGAGCAGGCCACTTGATGAGGGTAAACACTGTGCTTGAAGCCTACCGTAAACACGTTGAAGAGCGCGCCGCACAAGGCGTTGTACCGCAGCCACTGAACGCGGAACAAACCGCTGGTCTGGTTGAACTGCTGAAAAACCCGCCTGCCGGCGAAAACGATTTCCTGCTGGACCTGATCACCAACCGCGTACCTGCGGGTGTTGACGAGGCGGCCTATGTCAAAGCCGGTTTCCTGGCAGCCATCGCCAAGGGCGAGGCCACCTCTCCGCTGCTGAACAAAACCCGTGCCGTCGAGCTGCTGGGCACCATGCAGGGCGGCTACAACATCGAAACTCTGGTTAGCCTGCTGGACGACGCCGAACTGGCCGCCACCGCTGCCGAGCAACTGAAGCACACCCTGCTGATGTTCGATGCGTTCCATGACGTCGCTGAAAAAGCCAAGGCCGGTAACGCCAACGCCAAGGCTGTCATGCAGTCCTGGGCCGACGGCGAGTGGTTCACCGCCCGTCCTGCGCTGGAAGAAAAAATCACCCTGACCGTGTTCAAAGTAACCGGCGAAACCAACACCGACGACCTGTCACCTGCTCCGGATGCCTGGTCCCGTCCTGACATCCCGCTGCACGCTCTGGCCATGCTGAAAATGGCGCGTGACGGCATCAACCCTGATCAGCCAGGCAGCGTTGGCCCAATCAAACAAATGGAAGAACTGAAAGCCAAGGGCTACCCAGTTGCCTACGTAGGCGACGTAGTGGGTACAGGTTCTTCACGCAAATCAGCCACCAACTCCGTGCTGTGGTTCTTTGGCGATGACATCCCATACGTACCAAACAAGCGCGCCGGCGGCTTCTGCTTCGGTACCAAAATTGCTCCAATCTTCTATAACACCATGGAAGATGCGGGCGCCCTGCCAATCGAATTTGACTGCACCAACCTGAACATGGGCGACGTCATTGACGTATACCCATACGAAGGCAAAGTCTGTAAAGCAGGCACCGACGAAGTTATCACCACCTTCGAGCTGAAAACCGACGTACTGCTGGACGAAGTCCGTGCCGGCGGTCGTATTCCGCTGATCATCGGTCGCGGCCTGACTGAAAAAGCCCGTGCCGAACTGGGCTTGGCACCGTCCACCCTGTTCAAAAAGCCTGAAGCTCCAGCCGACAGCGGTAAAGGCTTCACCCTGGCACAGAAAATGGTTGGTCGCGCCTGCGGTCTGCCTGAAGGTCAAGGCGTGCGCCCTGGCACCTACTGCGAGCCGAAGATGACCACCGTAGGTTCTCAGGACACCACCGGTCCTATGACCCGTGACGAGCTGAAAGACCTGGCTTGCCTGGGCTTCTCCGCCGATCTGGT
>CAZVDA010000242.1:0-3436 GCA_964625365.1 uncultured Thiopseudomonas sp.
CGTTGTCGGCGTATTCCAGTTGCAAAAACTCGGTGGCCTGACCTTCGATTTCCAGCGTCACCAGCCCCTGATAACGACCCACGCCATGGTCGATATGCACCACCGGTGCGCCTTCGCGCAGTTCGGTGAGGTTGCGGATGACCAGCTCGCTGCTGTGTTCATTGGCCTTGTCGCGGCGTTTGCGCTGGCTGATGCGCTGGCCTAGCAGGGCGCTTTCTGGAATGACGGCAATATTGTCCAGCAGCAGGCCGGCGCTGAGCGGCGCTACACAGATGCATAGCGGGGCGCTGCTGGCCAGAAATTCGTCCCAGCCGCCAACCTGTTCCGGCTTGAGGGCGATGCGCTCCAGCAGTTCCAGCAGGATTTCACGGCGGCCGGCGGTTTCGGCGGCAAACAGGATGCGTCCGGCAAATTGTTCGACAAACTCTTGCAAACTAGCCAGCGGCTGGCTGGCCTTGGCGTTCAGGCCCAGGTCGGGCAGGGCGCTGACCGGCAGGCTGGTGCGGCCAACGCCGGCAGCAGCGGGTTCCTGCTCCAGTACGATGCGGGGGTGCTGCTTGATGCGGGCAAAGAAGTCTTCGACCGGCAAAAACAGTTCGACGGGTGGCAGCAGCGGGCGTTCAATGTCACCGCACAGGTCGTCGTAACGGCTGCGTACATCCTGCCAGAAGCTGTCGGCGGCCTGTTCGATGCCGGGCAGGGTAAACAGCAGGCAGTCCTTGGGCAGGTAGTCAAACAGGGTGGCGGTCTGCTCGAAAAACAGCGGCAGGTAAATTTCGATACCGCTGGCCAGAATGCCGTTACTGACATCCTGCAATATC
The DNA here is from genome assembly GCA_964625365.1 of uncultured Thiopseudomonas sp. Lineage (GTDB taxonomy): Bacteria > Pseudomonadota > Gammaproteobacteria > Pseudomonadales > Pseudomonadaceae > Thiopseudomonas. Next base: position 822 of record CAZVDA010000242.1, read on the forward strand.
GGGCAGCGGCGGAAATCGGTATCAAAACGCTCGCGGAAACGGTTGCGAAAATCGCTGCGGCTTTTGTTGTCGAAGGGGAATTCCCGTGCCGGCAGCAGGCGGATGCTGTCCACCGGATCAACCGAACGCTGGCTTTCCGGATCGAAAGTACGCAGGGTTTCGATTTCGTTGTCGAACAGGTCGATGCGGTAGGGCAGGTCGCTGCCCATCGGGTAAAGGTCAAGCAGTGCGCCACGTACAGCAAATTCGCCGTGTTCGTATACGGTGTCCACGCAGTGATAGCCGGCCGCCTGCAGCTGGCCGCGCATGGTGTCGATATCCAGTGTCTGGCCGGTGTCCAGCATCAGGCTGCCGCCGAGCAGAAAATCCCTGGGTGCCAGTCTTTGTAGTGCGGTGCCAACCGGTACAATCAGCACGCCCTGCTGCATCTGTGGCAGCTGGTAAAGGGCGGCGATACGCTGGGAAATGATGTCCTGGTGCGGTGAAAACAGGTCGTAGGGCAGGATTTCCCAGTCCGGAAACAGTACCACCGGCAGGTCGGGAGCAAAAAAGCGCAGTTCGTCCTGCAGCAGCGCCGCATGCTGGCTGCTGTCGGTGAGCAGTACGCTAAGCTGCTGGCGGCTGCGGGCGGTTAGTGCCAGCAACAGGCTGCGGGCGGCGCCCTGCAGGCTGTGCCAGTGTTGTTTGCCGGAAGATTGGGGCAGCGGGGGTAGGGCGGGGAGGGACACGAACTTGGCCTTGGCATCGATAAAAAACAGGTGCCGGATTGTAGCAGCAAACACGGGGCTTGCCGCATGGATGCGTTATGTCGATAATGTAGTCCCTTTTTAAACTCACTACAGGTATTACACGTGACTGACAAGACAGAGCAGTGCCTGCAAGACTGGATCGAAAGCGAAACCCTGGCCGAATCCATGATTCCCCTGGTTGGTCAGCTGTATCGCAATAACAATGTGATCACCTCCATCTATGGTCGCGGACTGATCAACCGTTCTGCGATTGCCATTCTGAAGGCACACCGTTCCGCCCGCCACCGCGTGGGTAACGATGGCTTGTCCGTGCGGGATACCTTCCCTGTCATCGAGGCCATGACCAGGCTGGATCTGGGGGCCGCTTCCGTGGACCTGGGCAAGCTGGCGGTCAAGTTCAAGGCTGAAGGCAATGGCCGCAGCATGGACGACTTCGTCAAGGCCGAGCTGGCCGATGTAGTGGGCAAGCGTAGCCAAAACAAGCGTCAGGGGACTGACGTTGTGCTGTACGGCTTTGGCCGTATCGGCCGTCTGCTGGCCCGTATCCTGGTGGACCGCGTGGGTGCCGGTGACGGCCTGCGCTTGCGTGCGGTGGTGGTGCGCAAGGGTGCCGACAACGACCTGATGAAGCGCGCCAGCCTGCTGCGCCGCGATTCCGTGCATGGCTCTTTCAAGGGCACCATTGTGGTCGACGAAGCCAACAATGCCCTGAACATCAACGGTAACCTGGTGCGTTTCATTTACTCCAACGATCCGGCCAGCGTTGACTACACCCAGTACGGCATCAAGGATGCGCTGGTGGTGGACAACACCGGCAAATGGCGTGACGTTGAAGGTCTGAGCCAGCACCTGCAGTGCCCGGGCGTAGCCCGTGTGGTACTGACCGCTCCCGGCAAGGGCGCCATGAAAAACGTGGTGCACGGCATCAACCACAAAGACATTACCGCTGACGACAAGATCATTTCGGCGGCCTCCTGCACCACCAACGCCATCGTGCCGGTGCTGAAGGCGATGAACGACAAGTTCGGCATCATCAATGGTCACGTGGAAACCGTTCACTCCTACACCAACGACCAGAACCTGATCGACAACTTCCATAAAGGCAGCCGTCGTGGCCGCAGTGCCGCACTGAACATGGTAATCACCGAGACCGGTGCCGCCACCGCTGCTGAAAAGGCGCTGCCGTTCCTGAAAGGCAAGCTGACCGGCAACGCCATCCGGGTACCGACTCCAAACGTATCCATGGCCATCCTCAGCCTGAGCCTGCAAAACAGCACCGACCGCGACGAAGTCAACGAATACCTGCGCCAGATTGCCATGCATTCCGACCTGCAAAAGCAGATCGACTTTGTGGCCTCCCAGGAAGTGGTCTCCACCGACTTTGTCGGTTCACGCCATGCCGGCGTGGTGGATTCCAAGGCCACCATCTGCACCGGCGACCGTGTCATTCTCTATGTCTGGTACGACAACGAGTTTGGCTACAGCCACCAGGTAGTGCGCGTGATGGAAGAAATTGCTGGCGTTCACCCGCCGGTATACCCCCGCTAATACTGCCTGCAGGCGTTTTCGCTTACGCACGGAAAGCGCCTGCTGTCAAGGGAGCCTTTTGGATCCCTTTTTTATAATCTTGATTTTTCCACGCCTTACACAGGTTTGTGACCATAAAGTTTCCCTTTCGGGTGGCGGCCATGGGGGGAGGTCTTTATAATGACGCGGATAAATCAAGGGGTCTCCTGATGCTTGCTGCACGCGACGTTGCAGTTTGTGTTACAGCATGTGTCAGGATGATAAAAGATCAATTAACAACGTGGTTAGGCTACCTATGATCAGAATAAAACGTGGGCTTGATTTGCCCATGGTGGGTGC
>CAZVDA010000243.1:0-3413 GCA_964625365.1 uncultured Thiopseudomonas sp.
CACATGCCTTCAAGCAAGGCTAAACCAAGCCCTTCCCTCAAGGAAGGCATGGTCCAAATATCGAAAGCCTTGAGGTACTGCAGTGCATCCTCCTTGAAGCCAAGAAGGATGGCCTTATCTTGCAAGCAAAGCTGTTCTATCAGGGCCTGCAGATTTTCCCGTTCGCGCCCCTCGCCCAGGATGGCCAGTTTCGCCGAAGGAAACTCCTCCGACAGCTGTGCAAAAGCCTGCAGCAATACATCGTGAGCCTTGAGCGGGACCAAACGGCCCATGGCCCCTATATAAACCGCATCAGGCTCCAGCCCAAGCTGCTGTCGCGCCGTCGCTTTGTCCAGCATCAGGTGGCGCGCAGCATCCAGATCAATCGCATTGGTGATATGAGTGGTATTGGCTGAATTCAGGCCGCAATTTAACGCAATCAGATATTCCTTTACCGCCTCGGACACACCGACAAACACCCATTTGGCGGAAAGGTTTCTTGCCAGCTGCTTTCGTCTGTAGCGTCTATCGTAATCGCCAAAGCCATGCACAATGGCAATTATTTTTTTGACCGGCAAAAAGCGTGACAGCGTCAGCAGCATATTGACGGGTTTGTATCTGTTGCAAATGATCAAGTCAAAATTTTCCTGCTTTAAAAACTTGTACAGTTTCCAAAGAGCCCGGATGCGCAGCCCCTTCAGCTGGGCTGAGGTAAAATTCAAATAGACCGACCTATCGGCAATGCTTTCGGGTTGGCCTTCTTTTGGACTGCCACCCAGAAACATGTTAACCGTTTCAAACTGGCTGGCCGGCAATGCCTTGAACAATTGCTCACCCAGATCAGAAATATCAAGCTTTCTGATGTTGTAATCCGGGTGAATCTGCAAAACTTTAATTTTCTTCATGCCGTATCGCCCACCAGTGAAATGCCCTTGGCATCGAATCTGTATGTAGCGCCCTCAAGATAAACAATCTTTTCAGCTTTGCCCGCTCCAGGCCAGCTGCTTTTTTTCCATACCGCAAAATGAAAATAGAGCAACTCCGGTTCTGCCTGGAAGCTGTTGCTTATACCTTCTTTGCTCCAAAACCAAGCCTCGGGAAACTTGAAGCTGCCATCCCTCCAGGCTATGCAACCATCCGGAGTGGTGAAACGCTCGACAAACAGGCTCTTCCTGGCAAGAGGATAAAATAGCACATTCATAACGCGTCTTAGCCAGCCGGGAAAATTCTTATGCTTTACAAATAGTCTGCTAAATGCCTTTTCATCAAAAGCATAGTGTTTGTCTGAGCTTATGATTTCTTTCCACCCGGGCACTCTGGAAAAAACATCGCGCATCTCGGTATTGTTTCTTATTACACAAAGATGCCCAGAAACCCGAGTCGCATGAGTGGAAATCAAATCATGGGCTGTCAAAAGCTGTCCTGTGTAAACCTTGCGCAAATCACCATACACAAGATCCAGATCGCCAAAGGCCCAGAAGTCGTAGCCCTTGATCTCTTCTTCGTGTATTTTCCCTAGCATAGGCTTGATATCACACAGTTTGTATGGTGATGACGGATTGAACTCTATTCCGAGCTTGCCGGAAACCAGCTGCTTATAGTCCGCAAATGAAAAAAACTTATAACAGACGTTATCCGGCATGTTCGATGGCTTGCCACAATCTCCAGCCAGATACCAATTAACAGTTGGATTGGCAGCACAACTAGCCAAAAACAATTCCATCCAGAATGGCCAGCCCCCAAAATAGGGAATAATAACAATCAAACTGTGCTGCATTTAAATCACCATGATTGAGGCTATGATTCAATACTTTTATTTATATTGCACAAGCCGGAAGTGATGACAAATCTGTCGAATTCCCTGATCGCATTCTCATCAGTGAATCTTTCCAGTTCGATCAAACCGGAAGGATGGTAGAGTCTATCGATCAGCAATCTTGCAAGAGCAGAGAAATCTCCCAAAGCAAACCTGTTGGCCGCTTCAGTCACCACCTCCCTCGCCCCGCCACAATCCGTGGCAATAACCGGCACTCCAGCTGCCATGGCTTCCAGCAATACCATGCCAAAAGGCTCGTGGTCCGAGGTCAAGGCAAACAGATCGAACGCCTTGAAATAGCGTCTACCATGGGCTACATGACCCAGAAAACACACGCTGTCGGCCACTCCCAGTTCCTGCGCAAGATTCTTCAGCTGCTGTTCCAGGCGCCCACTACCAAGAATGACTAACAAGCTGCCCGCTGGCAGCTCGGGCAATGCCAGTGCAAAGCCGTTAATCAGGGTGGCCTGATCCTTGTCAGGGTGCAGACGGCCTACATTGCCAATCACCCAGGCATCTTGCGGCAAACCAAGAAACTCACGGGCCTGCTCGCGACTCACCTGTTCTGACTGAACTGCTCCCACGTCAATACGGTTGTACAGGGTTTCTATATGCCCGGCTGGAAACCCGGATAGACAGGCACGCATATCGTCACGCACAGCATTGGATACACCCAGTAGTCGTAAGCGGTTCTTGAAAAAACCGGCAAATAGCTGGCGGCTTTTGCGTTTGTAGTCACCAAACGCATGGTGCACTCCAATGACCGGCAACTTGCTGCCCAGCAAGGCAATGTAGATGGGCTTGAAACGGTGAGCGATGCAGTATGCAAAGTCTCGGCTGGCCACCAGTTTACGAAAATCACGGATGGCGGCCAGCTTCAGGCCACGAACCTGTTTGCTGCTGTAATTGAAAAACAGCACCTCGTCCGAGGCGCTGCCCTTGATCACTTCATCACTTGGCTCACCTGTCAGATAGACAGTACAAACCTTGTATTCGCTATCCTTGAACAAAACCGCATATTGCCGGGCGCAGTCAAGGAAAGGGCCGTCATAGCCATGACAGAACTGCAGTACCCATTTTTCTGTACTCATTCACTACCGCCCCCACTACTTTCCCTTGCATCCTGCGACTCCTTCACCACCAGCACATCCTCCATGATCAGATACTGCAGATCCGACCCATAGAACATGTTCAACGCATCGGTCGGCGAGCACACCATGGGTTCGCCACGGCGGTTCAGCGAGGTGTTCAGCGATACGCCGTTGCCGGTGTGCTTTTCCAGCTCCAGCATCAGGTCGTACCAGCGCGGGTTGTGCTGACGCTCCAGCACCTGGGCGCGGGAGGTGCCATCTTCGTGTACCACTTCGGGCACGCGCTGATCCCAGCCTTCGTTGACTTCAAAAGTGAAGGTCATGAAGGGTGACGGATGTTCCACCTTGAGCATCTGTGGTGCCACTGTATCCAGCATGGACGGGCAGAACGGGCGCCAGCGTTCACGAAACTTGATCTGTTCGTTGATGCGGTCGGCCACACCCGGCACACTCGGGCAACCGATGATGGAGCGGCCACCCAGCGCACGTGGACCAAATTCCATGCGGCCCTGGAACCAGGCCACCGG
>CAZVDA010000244.1:0-3411 GCA_964625365.1 uncultured Thiopseudomonas sp.
AGGCGCTGCTGACCTGCGACGTATGGGAACACGCCTACTACATCGACTACCGCAACGCCCGTCCCAAGTATGTTGAGGCGTTCTGGAACCTGGTCAACTGGGACTTCGTATCTGCCAACTTTGCCGGCTGATTGAAGTACCTTCGCAGGGCCTGGCAACAGGTCCTGCGCTGCCCCTGCCGCAGTATCCCTATTATCGTTGTCCGTACCCCGAGTCTTGCATGACTGCCAACGAAACTGTCCCAGTGCCTGTTTATACCCGCCTTTCCAGCCTGCTGTTGCGCTGGACTTTGCTGGTCGCGCTCTGTGTCAGTATCGGCATGAGCCTGGTGCAGGTCGTACACTCGGTTAGCTACACAAAACAAGCCATCAACACCGATGGCCGCCAGATTCTGGCCATGTTTGAAGATCCGGCCCGGCAGGCCCTGTATAACCTGGACTCCAGCATGGGACGTCAGGTCATCAACGGACTGTTTCGCCACGAGGCCATGCGTTCGGCCCGGCTGGGACACCCTGACGAGCTGCCGCTGGCAGAAAAGTTGCGCCCCCTGCAGCATGGCGGCATGCGTTTTCTGACCGATCGCCTGTTTGCTCCCGAACAAAGCTTTCAACTGCAGCTGGATGACCGCTCCGGCGCGCAATTTATTGGCCGCCTCGACATTACCCTCGATACCGCAGGCTATGCTGCGGGCTTTATCAAGGAAGCCCTGATTATTCTGGCCACCGGCATTCTGCGGGCGGTCATTCTGGGTATCATCCTGTATCTGGTGCTGCGCCGGCTGTTGACCCGGCCACTGTCGGGAATGCTCAGCGAGCTTAGCTATATCGACCCCGAGCATCCCGGCGTACACCAGCTCAGCATTGCTCCGAGCCACAGAAACAACGAACTGGGCCAGTGGGTTACCCGCATCAACCAGTTGCTGCATGCCATCCAGCACGTCAACCAGCTACGCCGCGAGGCCGAAGAAAACCTGCTGCACATGTCGCATGTGGATTTTCTGACCGGCCTGCCCAACCGCCTTGGCCTGCAGGGCAAGCTCGACAAGGTGCTGGTCAGGGCGCGGCAGAGCGACTCGACCGTGGCCGTCATGTGTATCGGACTGGATGGCTTCAAGTCGATCAACGAGCGTTACAGCTTCCAGTTGGGTGACTGGATTCTCAGGTCGTTTGCCCAGCGCGTCAGCAGCCAGTTGCTGGGTGAAACCAGCAGTTTTGCGCGACTGGGCGGCGACCAGTTCATTTTGATCCAGTCGGGACTGAATAACTATCAGGCCGCCGTGCAGGCACAGAAAATCCTGTTTTTGCTGCACCAGCCCTTCGTCGTACCCCAGCAGGGACAGGACGATGTGGAGATTCGACTGAGCGCGACCATCGGTATCACCCTGTTTCCGGATGATGCACCGACCGGCGAGTTGCTGCTACAAAAAGCCGAGCAGACCATGCGCCTGAGCAAGATGAGTGGCCGCAACCGTTACCAGTTTTATATTGCCAGCATCGACCAGCAGCTGCGCGAGCGGCGTCAGCTCGAAGAAGACCTGCGGGTTGCCATCGAGCATCAGGAGCTGCATCTGCTGTACCAGCCCCAGATTGATTATGCCAGCGGCAAAATTGTCGGTGCCGAGGCACTGCTGCGCTGGTTGCGCAAAGGCAAGGAACTGGTGCCACCGGATACCTTTATTCCACTGGCCGAGCAGACCGGCAGCATTATCGATATTGGCAACTGGGTGCTGGAACATGCCTGCGAGCAGGTGCGCGAGTGGCTGGATATCGGCTGGACGGACTTTCGCGTGGCGGTCAACCTGTCGGCCATCCAGCTGCACAACGAAGAGCTGCTGCCAACCATTGAACGGATGCTGTCCACCTATCGCATTCCGCCGGCCTGCCTCGAATTTGAGGTGACCGAAACCTGCCTGATGCAGGATGTGGAAAAGGCCCGCCAGCAATTGCTGGCCCTGCGCGAGCTGGGCGTTGCCATTGCCATTGACGATTTTGGTACCGGCCATTCGTCACTGGCGTATCTCAAGCGCCTGCCGCTGGACAAGATCAAGATCGACCGCAGTTTTGTCCAGGACGTACTGGAAGATGGTGATGATGCCACCATTGTGCGCACCATCATTCAGCTGAGCCATAGCCTGCAGTTCAAGGTATTGGCCGAAGGTGTGGAAACCGAAGCGCACGAGCGGACCCTGATCGATATGGGCTGTGACGAGGGGCAGGGCTACCTGTATAGCCGGCCGATTTCTGCGGATGAATTACTGGATAAATATGGACGCTTTGGGGACTGATACAGGCCGGCAGCCGCTGGTTTTTGTGCGCTGCTGCGCTGCCCTGCTTGCCGCGCTGGCGGTGGCCATCGGGGCGTATGCCGCGCATGGCATGCGTGCTACCGCGACTGCCGAGGCAGTCGCGGTTGTCCAGACTGCGGTGCAGTACCAGATGTGGCACGCACTGGCGTTGCTGGGCCTGGCATTGTTGCCTGACACCCGCTGGCGGCAGCTGGCTGCCGGACTGTTTGTGGCCGGTATTGTGCTGTTTTCCGGCAGCCTTTATGTATTGAGTTTTACGCCGTTGCGTCCGGGTTTGCTGACGCCGCTGGGCGGCCTGTTGTTGATGACCGGCTGGCTGTGCGTGCTGCTGGCAGTACCGGGCAGATGGCGCAGCGGTTTGAGGAGCCAGTAACATGCAGATTCAAGTCAATGGTGATCCGTTAGTCCTGCCCGCCGGCACCAGCGTGCAGGCCCTGCTGGAGCAGCTGGGCCTGCAGGGGCGGCGCGTGGCGGTGGAACTGAATCACGAAATCGTGACACGCAGCGAGCATGCCGCCCGCATCCTGATGCCGGATGACCGGGTGGAAATTGTCCACGCGATTGGCGGCGGCTGAATACCGTTCGCCAGCGCCGGACGTGATGTACCCATAAACACTTACCCAGGAACGACAGCATGACACAGCAGCCCCTGGACCAGCCCTTTGTGCTGGCCGGCAAAACCTATCAGTCCCGCCTGCTGGTGGGTACCGGCAAATACCGCGACATGGACGAGACCCGCGATGCCATCGAGGCGTCCGGTGCGGAGATTGTCACCGTAGCGGTGCGTCGCACCAACATTGGCCAGAACCCCGGCGAACCCAATCTGCTGGATGTGATCAGCCCCGACCGTTACACCATCCTGCCCAATACTGCCGGCTGTCATACGGCCGAAGACGCGGTGCGCACCTGCCGTCTGGCTCGCGAGCTGCTGGACGGCCACAATCTGGTCAAGCTGGAAATCCTCGCCGACGACAAGACGTTGTTCCCCGACGTTGTGCAGACCCTCAAGGCCGCACGCACGCTGGTGGATGAAGGCTTTGACGTGATGGTTTACACCAGCGACGACCCGATCATTGCCCGAGAGCTGGAAGCCATCGGCTGTATCG
>CAZVDA010000245.1:0-1866 GCA_964625365.1 uncultured Thiopseudomonas sp.
AAATAGGAATTATACCTATGCGCCCCTGGGAACTCCACAATTGGTTCTATAAATTTTAAACCTCTAGAGTTACCCGGCGCAAAAATCAACCAACCTATTTTATCTGAAATGCAGCAGAAGACTCCTTCCTCGGAGGTATCTACAGGGAGGGGATGAATGCTGCAATAGTATTAAATACTAATGTATACATAAAGTAATATGTATGTTGTCACTGACTTGTGTATTACATCCTGATAAAAGGGAGTACGAGATACTTGCAAGTTTGTGCAGAGCATCGAAGAACCTGTACAACTTTGGTTTGTACCAGACAAGACAACACCTGTTCTTGAATAATGCGTTCCTGAAGTATCCTGAAAACTATCATATCTGTAAAGATAATGAGAACTACAAGTTCATGCAGTCTGCTTCTGCTCAGCAAACTTTGAAGTTTGTTGAACGGAATATGAGGTCATTCTATGCATTAAAGAAACTTGCAGATAAAGGAAAGGTAGATAAACCAAGTCTTCCAAGATATTTGAAGAAAGATGGATATTTCATGGTTGCTTATCCGAAGAATGGATTCTCCATCAAAGGAAACAAGATAGAGTTAGGTACATCCAGATTACATGGAAAGGAAAACAAGTTATCGTTCACGATTCCAGAACCTATTCGTAATATCAAACATAAGATTCAGGAGATCCATTTACTACCGTCATGGCAAGGTAAGTTCTTCAGGATCAAGTATATTTACGAAGAAACACCCCAACAGTTACAGTTAGATCCCGACAGAGTATTAGGCATAGATCTTGGATTAGACAATTTTGCTACGTTAGTTGGATCAGATGGGACTGCCACTATTATCAGTGGTAAGTATATTAAATCTTATAACCGATGGTTCAACAAAGAGAAAGCCAAGATTCAAAGCCAGAAAGACCTGCAAGGATACAAACATTGTACTGCTAACGAGATCCAGTTATCCAACAAACGAACCCATGTTATCAACGAGTTCCTGAACCAGTCTGTAAACCTGATTGTGAAACATTGTATCAACAATGATATCGGAACAGTTATCATTGGTGATTTTGAAGGTACTAAAACTGGAATCAATCATGGAAGAAAGAACAATCAGAACTTTGTGTCAGTTCCATATTACAAGTTCAAATCTAAACTGGAGTCGAAATGTCAACAGTTTGGGATCCTGTATAAATCTGTAAATGAAGCATACACTTCTAAGTGCGATGCATTAGCATTTGAACCAGTCAAGAAACATGAATCTTACTTGGGATCAAGAAAGAAACGTGGATTGTTCCAATCATCTACTGGTATTCTGCTTAATGCTGACGTGAATGGTGCTTTGAACATCATTAGAAAAGTATCTGGTGATTCTTCTATCAAGGAGATAATCAGTAGTGGTCTTGTCAACAGACCGGTTACTGCATATCTTTGTGGTAACAAATTAAATCTGAAGAGTTCTTACTCTGCAAGCCCCATCCTCGCGTAAGCAGGGTGGGGTAGTTGACACATGGCGTGACTATATTATTGAGAGATATGAGATAACTCCATTGGGAAAAGAATATTACAATGCCATGACAGATTTGATACTACCAAAGGTTGTGAAATAATGGTTGATATGTCACTATGCAATGGAAAGGGGTGTAAGATGTTGGGAACATGCTATAGATATTTATCGTTACCGTGTGCAGACCCACTACATCAAAGTTTTATAAATAGTTTTGATTGTATAGAACATGATTATGTTGCATATATGGATGGTGAATAATGACAATTGATAAGATAGATTGGGAAGTAGTTTTAACTAGTATGATTTTATTCTTTGCTGGTTACATGTGGAGATATATACAGGTAGAATTTGGATTGATACCATGA
>CAZVDA010000245.1:1966-3400 GCA_964625365.1 uncultured Thiopseudomonas sp.
GATCCATTTAACCCAACATGTCCACACTGTAATGCGATGATGGTGGGTGTGACTTGCGATGAGAAGTTCGCAGATAAATTATAGGTGATATACAATGATTAAACATAAAGATATACAAGATGATATAATTGCAGCAATCAAGGAATTACACCTTGAGAATGATCAATTACGTAATCAGTTAGACAATGTAATAACAACATTACGTGAATTACAAAATGAACACATTAAACTGAAGGGACTTGTTGAATTATTGGTTCGCAAAATAAATTGAAGAATCCATCATGTTGAATCTATCAATCATCAAGGCTGTATATTGTCCATTATCAGAGCAACTCCACAGTGTGACTCTCTGTGAACAATTGTGTGATAATTTTTATGAGGGCTGCACAGAAGCCCAACTAAAACAATCCTGTGTTATGTGTCCGGTAATCAATAGGCTCATGCCAGTTGGTATGTGTGCTGATGCCTGTGATTACTATGAGGGGGATGGAAAGGATGTGGAATCCATGAAGTGTAGTTTTATTGAGGTATCTAAAAATGATGAATAAAGATATTGTAAATTTAGATAATGTAATTGCTGATTTATATATGATGTTGGATAATATTGATACCTTTGCAGATATGACAAAAGGTGATTATGAAGCATTTTATAAAGCTACCATGGTAGAGATTAAGAAACGAGAACAGTATTATAATTTATTTATTGATATAAAACATGGAATGGAACCTAAATGAGATATGTGGAGAGTGGACATATGATAGGTAGATTTGTACGTGGTGCATATATTGAACCCTCATGGGTGAAACATGCACAACCATTCACACTTGAAGAACGGGTGAAATCACTTGAATGCCATATTGATGACATATATGAGATATTACTTGAGATCTATATGAGAAATCATGTTCCTCCATCACCGGAGATGGTTGAGATTATAAACAAGTTAATGGGTATTGCAAGGGAGATGGCATTAAATGATTGATGATTCATACATCAACTCATTAAAGAACGAGATCAATGAGTTAAAAGCACAGAATGAAATACTGCGGTGCAAGTTGTTAATTCATCAGGAAAACAAGTTGCACGTCATAAGCAATCTTATTGAGGCAATGAGGATTGTAAATGAGTTATAAGGTGATTTAATGAATAGTGAAGATATTGGTAACATTATTGTGCTGCTGTTATTTTTATTGGTAGTAATTATGGCAGGACTCTCATTTGTACCACCAGAAGAGATCATAGCAAATGGAACGGTTATAGGGCTGCACAACGATGGACTGTATTATACCTATGATCTCAAGGCAAATGACAAAATAATTCAGGGTGTAATCAGCACAAATTATTACGAACTGGATTCAGAGCACACGGTATATTTCAAACAGAATATAATTGGAATAACTGCATTTGGTAAATTCGTATGAGGTTTTCATAAA
>CAZVDA010000246.1:0-3383 GCA_964625365.1 uncultured Thiopseudomonas sp.
TTATCAGTGGTACCAGCCATCATATGCTGACACTATAGGAATTCTCATTGAATATTCTTCATGGGCAGATGGAAATCTTAAGATTGAAGACATGCTGATTAAATGTCTGGAATCTCATCTTATCAATGTAATTCCAGTTTTTACCGATTCATTAATTGATCCAGACCTGGGTTCCATAGGTCTTAAAGAATCCGTAACCAGGTATTTCCTAAATGATGTCAACTCACAGGTTCAGGGAATCATAAAGCTTATTTCACCTGTTACTGATCCTTCAGATCCTGCTGATGAGGCAAAAGAATCATTTATCAAATGTCTGGATTTAATTTCAAAGATGAATATTCCGGTTTTCCAACCGGTTGTAACCTATCATCAGTCACTTGAAGAATGGTATGATCTGAAGGGCCTGACTGATGATGTTCCCTGGGCTGTTTCTCTTCCTGAATATGAAGGTGTAATTGAACCGGTAATGATTGGAGCTACTTTTGAAAGATCTGGGGCTGATGGGACCAGAATTGCTATCCAGGAAAGATGTGAACGGGTGGCAAACCGGATCTCAAGATGGATCAGATTGATGAAAAAGGAACGGAAAGAGAGAAAAGTAGTTTTCATGCTTAATAACAGTCCGTGCCATGGTGTTGAAGCAACTGTCGGGAGTGCATCTCACATGAACGCCTCTCAAAGTGTTGTCAATCTCTTAAATCGGATGAAGGAAGAAGGGTATACGATTGAAGATATTCCTGAAGATGGAGAGGCACTGATAAAACTGATACTGGAACGTAGGGCAATTTGTGAATTCAGATGGACTACAGTTGAAGATATTGTTGCTAAAGGGGGATGTATTGCGCGAATCACTCCTGATCAATACCTTTCCTGGTATGACACGTTGAATGATGAGTTCAGGGAAAATGTGGAAGAGGTCTGGGGAAAACCCCCGGGAGAGGGGATGGTATTGGAAAATGATCTCCTCATCACCGGAGTAAGGTTTGGAAATGTTCTCATCTGTTGCCAACCAAAAAGGGGATGTTATGGATCTAAATGTGATGGAAGAGTCTGTAAAATCCTTCATGATCCGTACTGCCCTCCACCTCACCAGTACCTTGCTACCTATCATTATCTTGAAGAGGATTTTGATGCAGATGTTCTGGTTCATGTAGGTACTCATGGAAGCCTTGAACTAACACCTGGAAAAGGAGTTGGGATGTCTTCTTCATGTTCTCCTGATGTCTGTATTGGGAATAAACCGTATTTATACATTTATAATGCAAATAACCCTCCTGAAGGAGCATTAGCAAAAAGAAGGACATATGCAACCCTGATTGATTACATGTTGTCGGTCATGGATCAATCATCGCTCTATAAAAAATTGGAAGATCTGGATGAGATGCTTCGGGAACATGAGATGGCTCTTGATGATAATGCCCGAAAACATGCTCTTGAGCATCAAATCCGGGATCTCATCTATGAAATTAATCTTGATAATGATATGCACCTTTATCCCAATGATTCATTTGAAACTCTTAAAGGCAAGGCCCATGAAAGTTTGTCAAAAATCAGAAATACTCAGATAATTCGCGATGTTCATATTTTTGGAGAAATACCGGAGGGAGAAAAGCGAGTTGAGTTCATTAATAATATCATTCGTTTTGATATTGGTGTTCTTTGCATTAGAAGAGTAATTGCGGAGATATTTGGGCATGATTTTGATGACCTGTACGATAATCAGGATGGCTTTTCTGCCCAAGAGGGAAAATCAAATGGTGAGATTATTGAAGATCTTGATATTCAAGCGAAGGATTTCATACGGGTAACACTTGAAAAACCTTCAGAACCTTTTTCAGTCCTGTTTGACAGGATCCTTACCAAAGAACAGGAAGATAAACTCCATAGAATCCAATTGAGAATACTTGATATTCATGAACGTCTTTCGCAATCCAGGGAGATCGATGCATTACTCAATGGCATGGAGATGGGCCACACCCCATCTGGTCCTTCCGGTTATCTGAGCAGAGGCCAGGATGACATTCTTCCTACCGGAAGGAATTTTTATTGTTCTGATCCCTACCGGACTCCGACCAGGGCAGCATGGGAGATCGGCCAACGTCTTGCTGACTCTCTTTTGAAAAAATATCTGGAAGAGACTGGTTATCTGCCTGAAAATGTCGGATTTTTCTGGATGGCCATGGATATGATGTGTTGTAATGGGGAAACCTTTGCGCAGATAATGCACCTGATTGGAGTAGAACCAGTCTGGAATCCGAGTGGGCAGGTCAGATCCTTTTATGTTGTCCCTCTTGAAAGACTGGGCCGTCCCAGGATAGATGTAACCATTGAAATGACCTCAACGCTACGGGATTGTTATCCGACCACGTATGAACTGATGGATTCTGCAATTTCTACAGTTGCTTCCCTTGATGAACCCGTTGAGATGAACTTCCTTCGAAAACATGCCCTTATGAGTATGGCTGAGAATGATAATGACTGGCGGGCTTCTACGCTCCGTATTTTTTCAAATCCTCCGGGAGTTTATGTTACCGGAGTTGCCCTTGCAGTCCATGCAAGTGCCTGGGAAACAGAAAAGGATCTGGTTGACATTTTCATGACTACTCACGGGTACGCCTATGGAAAGGAATATGCCGGCCAGTTAAAACCTGAACAGTTTGCACGAAATTTATCCACGGTGAATATCACCTTTGATAAGACCGGGACCGACTCATGCGATCTTCTTGGTTGCTGTTGTTATTTTGGTAATCATGGAGGTATGACTGCTGCTGCCCGTCACTACAACCCTGGTGACGTGAAAGTTTATTATGGGGATACCAGGGAACCTGACCATCCCTATGTTCACAACATGGCTGATGAAATCCGGAGAATGGTCAGGGCAAAAATTCTTAATCCTAAGTGGATTGAAGCGATGAAAAAAGCCGGATACCATGGAGCTGCTTCAGTATCTACCAGGACTGAGCATATCATGGGATGGCAGGCTTCAACCGGTGAAGTTGACAACTGGGTATTTGATGAGATAACGAAGACTTTTGTTCTTGATCCGGAGATGAAACAGTTTTTTGAAGAGAAAAATCCGTACGCATTTGAAGAACTGACGAGGAGGCTTCTTGAAGCAAATCAGCGTGATCTCTGGGAAGCAGATCCGGAAGTGCTTGAAGGTCTGAAAAATACTTATCTTGAAGTTGAATCCTGGCTTGAGGATGAAGTTGGTGAAGGAGATCACCAGGGAGGGAGTGTGGATATTATTACTGCCCGGGATGTTGATGGATGGGGTGAGAGGATCAATGAAATGAGCCAAAAAGTGGATAAAAAGATTATCAGCAGATATTTAAGTGTTGAATCGGGGAAGAGGGTATAAATAGTAGACATCATATGTTAAG
>CAZVDA010000247.1:0-1934 GCA_964625365.1 uncultured Thiopseudomonas sp.
TTCGAGAGGAAAGTGATAGAGAGCAACTCGAATTTTCAGCTGCAGCCCTTTCCTGTCTGATGCGGCGCAACTGGCCGGGCAATGTACGGGAATTGCGCAATGCTGTGCAGCGTGCTGTTTTGCTCTGTGAAGGGGATGAAATCGGACCAGAAGATTTTTTGCACGATGACTCCGATGGCTCACCTCAAACAGCGCACAATGCCACGGTTTGGTGCAACCACTCCTTGGCCTACAAGGAGGCCAAGGAACAGACCTTGCTTCATTTCCATCAAGACTATCTAACATCCATGCTCCGCAAGCATCAGGGAAATGTCACCCATGCTGCCAAGGCCAGTGGTCTTGACCGACAGGCCCTGCAGCGCCTGCTGCGGCGCTATGGCATCCGTAGCCAGGTTTTCCGGCCGTGAATGTGTGCCGCATGAATTGTGCTGCACCTGTGAAACATTTTTGTTGCAGATGTGCCATGTCTATGGCAAACAATTCTCATTAACATGGTAGGCCTTTTCACGCCACAAGCAGGGATGGTCAAGCCATAGCCAAGGTGTGGTTGAAAAAGGCAATAACCTTTATTGTGGTATTGTCTTTGCATAGATAAATTTTGTGTGCAAGGCTTACGGTATGAGGCTGGAGAGGATGATATCATCTGCAGCGCAGAAATGGTGCCTGAGAACTGGTTGGCTTGGGCTTTCCCTGTTGGCCACCTTTGGTGTTGAGGTGAGGGATGCCCTGGCCCTGCAGATACATGGGGGGCCAGAGGGGCTGTATGTGCATCAGATGGCCCATGTGCATTATTTCTTTGCCCTTGTGTTTTTTCTCTGGTATATCCGCCGCGCCGCTTTTACCAGCCGGGGCTGGCAGTTTTTGCAGTTGTTCTGCCTGCTGATGGGCCTGTGGAATATCCTGGCTTTTGTGGGGCATATTGCAGCGACACATGTTGAGCCAACATCTTTGGTGCAGGATTCGCATTACCTGACCACCAGGCTGCTGCCGCCCTACAGTGTGAACAATTTGGTTTTTTACCTGGCAAAACTGGATCATCTCCTTTGTGTACCTGCGTTGTTTTGTTTGTACATGGCCATTCGCATCTTTTACCGGGCCGCTATGAGCGAAGCGGAGGAGAAAAATCCGTGAATGGCCTGTCCATGCTGCCGGCAATTGTGGTGGACGTGGTTGGCTCGTCCGCAAACATCGTGTTTGCTTTTTTAGCCACATGGTATGCTTTCCGCCTGACCAGGCTCAAGCCAGATAACTTTTTGTGGGGCTATTTATTTTACGTGACCTTGGCTATCTCTGCCTTTGCCGTGTCCCGCGGCATTGGTCATATCACCAGGGAAGTGCTGCACAGTGCTGGCAAAGGCGATGCATGGGCATATATTGCTCCGTTTTCAGGTGGCTTCAACACCCTGTTCATGATTGCCGTGGCTGCAGTCATGCTCTTTTATCAGAAGGGGGTGCAGTCTTATGAGGCCATTGAAGAAGAGGCGGCCCGCTTGAAACAATCGGAGTTGCAACTTGAAGCAACAGCAAAAAAGCTGCGCGAGTTGAATCTTGGGCTCGAAGATATGGTGGAAAAGCGAGCTGCAGAACTTTCAGAGTCGGAAAAACGCTTTCGCCACCTGTTCAGTGCTTCCAAGGATATTGTCTTCTTTTCCGGAGCCTGCCACGAATTAGTGGAGATGAATCCGGCCGGTTGTGAAATGTTGCAGCATGCACCGAGTGACATTCCAACTATGTATCTGCAGGATATATTTTGTGATCAGACTGAATTGGCCGAGTTTAATGCTCGCCTGGAGCAGCGGGGCTATTTGCGCGATTATGAGGCCAAATTTCGTAAAAAGGACGACTCGGTCATTTCCGTGCTCATTTCGGCAACAGCACTACATGATGAAAAGGGTCAGTTTGCCGGTGCGGAAAGCATTGCCAAGGATTTGACC
>CAZVDA010000247.1:1944-2355 GCA_964625365.1 uncultured Thiopseudomonas sp.
ATGGCTTCAGTCGGCCAGATGGCAGCAGGTATAGCCCACGAAATCAACACGCCCCTGGGTATTATTTTAGGTTATGCTCAGTTGATGATGGATGATTTTTCAGAAGAATCAGATACCTATCAAAGCCTTCTGGTCATCGAACGGCAAACCAAGGCTAGCCGCAAGATTGTTGCAGATTTGCTCAAATATTCCAGGCAATCCGGCAGCGTGCGCCAACCTATTGATCTCAATGAAATTGTTGAAGATGCCAGTGCCATTACCGGGCACAATCTGGCTCTGAATCATGTGCAACTGCACAAGAGCCTAACCCGTGATCTGCCATTGGTGACGGGTGACCCTGAGAAACTGCGGCAGGTACTGGTCAACCTGATCAACAATGCGAATTACGCCATGGAAGAGCAGGGCGGTGGC
>CAZVDA010000247.1:2365-3364 GCA_964625365.1 uncultured Thiopseudomonas sp.
GGATACCAACATGGTCAGCGTCGAGGTGCAGGACAGCGGCCATGGTATTCCTGAGCCGATCAAGGCCCAAGTTTTTGATCCGTTTTTCACCACTAAACCGGTGGGCAAAGGTACAGGGCTGGGTCTGTCTGTGACCTATGGTATTGTGCAGGAACATGGTGGCACCATTACCATTGAAAGTCCGGTGCGGGAAAAGTTGATGATGGAAGGCTATCCATCCGGTGCAGGCACTCTCTTTCGCCTGAGCTTGCCCTTGGCCACTGCCAGACCTGCGCAGGAAAACGACACTGTGCAGGGCAAGGATGCAGGCACACCCGCTTTGGCCGTATAGATCCATGGGTGAGGCCACGGCTTTTTTACAGAGGAACGAAAAGCCCTGCTTGCTGTGGCTGGATATGGATTAATGGAAAGCAGGCTGCTGGTGCATTGGTATCATATACAACTCAAAAGAAATCAGAGAAACCAGGTATTATTTTATGGCAGAGATACTGACACTTGACGACGTGGAGGATGCCTCCATCCTTGTGGGCAAGATACTGAAGAAAAAAGGGCACACGGTGTACACCTTTACCGACGAGGACGATGCCATTGCCCATGTGCGTAAGCAACCGGTAGACCTTGCCATTCTTGACATCAAGCTCAAAAGAATGAGTGGTATTGAGGTGTTGGCCCTGATGAAAGAGATCAACCCTGCCATGCGTGCCATTATGCTCACCGGCTATCCCACCATGGAAACCGCCCGCGAAGCCATGGGGTTAGGTGCAGATGAGTACTGCGTCAAACCCATTGACCGGGCCGAGTTGGAAGAAAAGGTGGAGAAAGTGTTGGCCCTTGCCAAAACCGACAAGGTTAACTGAAGGGTACAAGGCAATGACCGCTGTCACCGGTGCCGATGCACACGCTGATATGGGCAGCCCAACTGCAGAATCAGGCCGTTTTCTGGATATCCTCCAGCAGACCATCACCATGACCTCCCGGGTGCTGGACCACCAGGAAGTA
>CAZVDA010000248.1:0-3360 GCA_964625365.1 uncultured Thiopseudomonas sp.
AGCTGGAACAGGTGATGGCCGATTTTTACCACAAACGCACCAACGTGCTGGTGGCTACCACCATCATAGAAACCGGCATCGACGTGGCCAGCGCCAACACGATTTTGATTGACCGTGCCGACAAGTTTGGTCTGGCGCAGTTGCACCAGCTGCGTGGCCGCGTCGGGCGTAGCCACCACCAGGCCTATGCTTACCTGCTGGTACCCAGCGGCAAAAAACTCACCCCAGATGCGGAAAAACGGCTGGAAGCGATCAGCAATGCGCAGGATCTGGGTGCCGGCTTTGTGCTGGCCACCCACGACCTGGAAATCCGTGGCGCCGGCGAGCTGCTGGGCGATGGCCAGAGCGGCCAGATCCAGTCGGTCGGTTTCAGCCTGTACATGGACATGCTGGAGCGCGCGGTCAAAGCCATCCAGAGCGGCAAACAGCCGGATCTGGAACAGGCCGCCAGCAACGGCGCACAGGTCAGCCTGCGGGTACCGGCGCTGATTCCTGACGACTACCTGCCCGATGTGCACAGCCGCCTGATGCTGTACAAGCGCATCGCCTCGGTGGCCGACGAAGAGGCTCTGCAAGACCTGCAGGTGGAAATGATCGACCGCTTCGGCCTGCTGCCCGAGCCGACCAAAAACCTGTTTGCCCAGGCAGCACTCAAGCTCAAGGCCGACCGCCTGGGCATTCTCAAGATCGACGCCAGCAGCAGCGGTGGACGTCTTGAGTTTGCCAGCGACACACCGGTTGATCCGATGCAGCTGATCAAACTGATCCAGAGCCAGCCGCAACGCTACAAGTTCGAGGGCGCCACGGTGTTCCGTTTCAATGTGCCCATGGATACAAGCAGCGAGCGTTTTGCTATGCTTGACGCCCTTTTGGACCAGCTGGCCTGTTAACCTTTGGAAGTCCCGCCATGCGTAACCGTTTTTGTGCTTTTGTTTTACTGCTGACCACCGCCCTGCCGCTGTGGGCGGCCGACAGCCACCATATCGAACTGATCCTGTTCCGCCAGGGCGACATGCAGGCGCATCCGGTCAGCCAGCTGGCACCGGACAACTGGGCCGGCAACAGCCAGCACCTGCAGCCGCACCAGCTGCGCAGCAGCCTGTTGGAAGACCCGGTGTCCCGGCTGGTGCCTGACAATGGTTACAGCATTCTGCTGCACCGCGTCTGGCAACAGGACGGCAGTGACCAACCGGCGCGCATTGCCCTGAGCAGCGGCGACAATATCTTTGGTCATCATCCGGTCGAAGGCGTGCTGACCCTGCAGCAGGAACGCAGCAACCGTATTCAGCTCGACTTCTGGATCAACCGCTTCAAAGCGGACGGCAACCTCGACAGCAGCGAACGCCTGCTGCAAAGCGCCACTGTGCCTTTTAACGAGCTGACCTATATTGACTATGGTGATCTGGGTGCGCTGATTCGTATCCAGCCGCAGTAGTCTTCCGCTCGTAGCAAATTGGTTGTGGTTGTGGTTGTGTTTTTGGCTGCGGTGTGGACGGCAGGGTGAGGCACTCCGCAAGGCTACGCTGCCAGTGTCGAAGCAAGCTTCGCCCCTGTTGCTAATGCCTTGCTCCGGCCTCGCCCTGCCTGATGCAACACCTTGCCGTTGGGGAGAGAGTGGCCCGGCTGCGCCGGGTTGCTGTCGCGCGTTTGCTGGTTGGTAATGATGTTTTATTGGCTGTTTATGTCCATATCGTCATTCCGCGCACTGGGTGACGGTGTAAGCATAGAACACGTTGACCAAAACCCCGTCATTCCGCGCGGAGCGTAGCGGAGTTGCGGAATCCAGCGTCTGCAAAACGCTCTTTGTCCCGGCTATTAGGCCCCAACGATGACCGGCTCAATCTCCAGCTGTACGCCAAAGCGGCTGGCAATATCGGTCTGAATTTGTGCTGCCAGCGCCAGCACATCGGCACCTGTGGCAGTGCCATGGTTGACCAGTACCAGTGCCTGGCGTTCATGCACTGCGGCATCCGCCACTGCCCTGCCCTTCCAGCCGGCCTGTTCGATCAGCCAGCCGGCAGCCAGTTTGACCTGACCGTCGGCCAGCGGGTACTGCACCATGTCGGGAAATTGCTGTTTCAGATCAGTAGCCTGTTCGGCTCCGATGACCGGATTTTTGAAGAAGCTGCCGGCATTGCCCAGCTCGGCAGGGTCCGGCAGTTTGGTCTGGCGAATGGCAATGACCGCGTCGCTGACATCCAGTGGTGTGGGCTCCTGAATGCTCCGTCGTTCCAGTTCGGCACGGATCGGGCCATAATCCAGCTGCGTTTGCGGCTGTTTGTGCAGACGCAAATCGACACTCAAAATTACCCGCCGCCCGGCTTCACGTTTGAACAGGCTGTCACGGTAGCCAAACTGGCAGTCGTCTGCCGACAGGTGCTTGAGGCCAAAATCCAGCGCATCCAGCACCAGCACCTGTTCCAGCACGTCTTTCAGCTCGACGCCATAAGCGCCAATATTCTGCACCGGAGCCGCGCCGACGGTACCGGGAATCAGGCTCAGGTTTTCCAGCCCCGACCAGCCTTGTTCCAGCGTCCAGCGCACCAGTTCGTGCCAGTTTTCACCGGCCTGGGCACGTACCCAGACGTGTTCGTCGTCCTCGTGTACCACCCTTTTGCCGCTCATTTCCAGCCGGATCACCAGCCCGTCCACATCACCGGCCAGCACCAGATTGCTGCCGCCGCCGAGCAGTAGCCACGGCTGGTCATTGTCCATCGCCCAGCGCAGTGCCGCCTGCAACTGCGGCTGGATGCGCACGCTGGTGAAGTAACGGGCACGGGCGCTAACGCCCAGCGTGTTGTAGGGGCGCAGATCGACCTGCTGTTGCGGCTGAAAGCTCACAGTGTGCTCCTGATTTCGTTTAACAAGGCTTCGCTGGCCTGCTCCAGCATGTCCAGAACCCGCTCGAAGCCGTCGGCACCGCCGTAGTAAGGGTCGGGCACTTCACGGGTGGCCAGCCCGAAACGGGGCAGATACAGCGCCAGTTCGGCCTTGCCGTCTGCCGGCTGAATGGCCTTGAGATTGGCGAGGTTGCTTTCGTCCATCGCCAGAATCAGGTCGAATGTATGAAAGTCTTCGCTTACTGCCTGGCGGGCCTTGAGTGTACTCAGGTCATAGCCCCGTTTGGCCGCTGCCTTGATGGTGCGCGGATCCGGCGCCTTGCCGGTATGCCAGTCGGCGGTGCCGGCGGAGTCAATGGTGATGTTTTTTTCCAGACCCGCCTGTTTGACATAGTGGCGAAACACACCCTCGGCAGTGGGCGAACGGCAAATATTGCCAAGACAGACAAACAGGACTTTCACATTTTTCTCCAGGGGAAAACACTTACAACATTGGGGTGCAGGCACCGCAGGGCCTTAG
>CAZVDA010000249.1:0-3359 GCA_964625365.1 uncultured Thiopseudomonas sp.
TTGTTACCCAGGACTATAATTGTTATACTGGATTCTCAAGGGTAAATAGGGGGCAGGTCAAAACTATAGGACACCCAGAAAGTTGACGTAAGATTAACACTCTATAGGACACCCACAAAGTTTACATAGGATCTCTTATTCGACAGCTGTTGCAGGCCAACTATATTTCTTTGAAAATCTGCCGAGGTTGACAATTAGGGAAGGTGCTGCCATATTTAACATATGAATGTGAAACAGAA
The DNA here is from genome assembly GCA_964625365.1 of uncultured Thiopseudomonas sp. GTDB lineage: Bacteria > Pseudomonadota > Gammaproteobacteria > Pseudomonadales > Pseudomonadaceae > Thiopseudomonas. The sequence continues at coordinate 240 of CAZVDA010000249.1, forward strand.
AGATAATCTGGCAAAATTTTCATACGACCTTGGGAAGATTGTCCTTGCCATAACTGTCATCACTCCATTGGCTAAGTCAGAAGCGTTCCATTTTTTATCGACTACCCTTGGACTGATGGCCAGCGCCAGCGTTGTATATTTTGGGTATTTCCTTGACTCGTTGGAGGTGAGAGATGACAACATTTAACATCGTTATGATTCTGTTAATAGTCCTGTCGATAGGTGGTATCTATTGGATCAAGCACACTAAGCAGTTTAAAAAGCACGACAAATCTTGACCGCGCAACACTATTAGTCGTCCACAAAGTTAGCGTATTGTTCTAGCATAGCCCTCACTTGGTTACTGCACCATGTGGGGGCTTTGTTTATTGGTGGGCGTAGCATGGCATCTTGTTTAAAAAGCACTATAGGACACCCACAAAGTTGACGTAAGATCACTTATGCGGCAGCTGTTGCAGCTCGATATTTGCATGGTTTCTCTGAGCAGCATAAGTTTGCCGCCTGTTCGGAAGAATGGTAAGATTGAGATAAGTATTAAACTCAAGAATCGTCAGACATGTTTTATAGGAATTCATTGTTTATGCCTGTTTTGTCAATTTTCTTCGGCATAGTTGTACGAATGTGGCACGACGATCATTCTCCACCTCATATTCATGTGCAATATCAGGGCTTTGAAGCGTTGGTACACATTGAGGATGGTGAGGTTCATAGAGGGCGGATGCCTCGTAAAGCAGCTTCAATAGTTAAAGAATGGTGTCAGAACCATCAGGATGAATTGTTGGTTAACTGGGAAAAAGCTCAAAGATTTGAGCCATTGGATCACATACAGGGAGCTGATTATGATTAAAATTACACACTGCGCCTGGAAGGAAGATTTCATGATCTATCTGGAATTTTCAGATGGTACGCAAGGCTATTTTGATTTGGGCAATTATCTCGCCACAAGGCAGGGACCATTGCTAGAACCTCTGCATAACCCTGAGTTTGCGCGACGTTGTTTTATTGATGCTGGGGCTTTGTGTTGGCCGCATGGTCTTGATTTGTCACCTGAGAGGTTACACGATGAGTACCTAATCCGCGATGTAGCTTAAAAATATAAGCAGACATCATGCCTAGAGGTAGTCAAACAAACTATAGGAGACACCCACAAAGTGAAACAAACTATAGCATGACAATCAATTAGACATGCACTTAGCTATTGACCAATCTTTTGCTTTGCGGTAGAGTGCATCCATAAGTGGGTTAGAGTGTTTTACATAACACCTGGTAGCCGACGAGAAAATTGTTACCCAGGACTATAATTGTTATACTGGATTCTCAAGGGTAAATAGGGGGCAAACTAGGAGGAGATATGCCAACAATCAGCATGTTTTACGGCATTGTGATACAGATGTTCTGGAAAGATCATCCACCTCCGCACTTTCATGCATTGTATGCCGAACATGAAGCTATGATTAACATCCAAACCCTGAAAGTAGAAAAAGGATATTTACCAAAGCGGGCAATGGCAATGGTACTCGAATGGGCAAATGAACATAGGTCTGAATTGATGGAGGCATGGAATCAATGTGTGCACATGCAGTCACCGCAGAAGATAGAACCACTCATGTAGAACCAGCCATAACTCCAAGCATGCCATGGCGAATTCAAAAGATTGAAGTGTTGCCGGGATACCGCCTTCATGTTCGTTTTCTTGATGGACTTGAAGGGTATGTCAATATGGAGCAATTCCTGTTTTCGGATAATGCGGGTGTATTTACTAGGTTGCGTGATATGGATTGTTTCTCTCAAGCCGCACTGGTATACGGCGCAGTTACCTGGCCTGGTGAGCTTGATATCGCACCTGATGCCATGTATGAAGAGATAAAAGCAGATGGCGAATGGAATATGAAGGGTTGATTACGATATGGCCATGCCCCGTTACAGCCAACTCGATCTGGCCGAAACCAAATGGTACCACCTAGTGTCGCGCTGTGTGCGCCGCGCCTTTTTGTGCGGCGTGGATAATAATAGCGGCAAAAGCTACGAACACCGGCGCGACTGGGTGGAAGCGCGTATGAAATACCTGGCTTCCATCTTCACCGTGGATATCGCCGCATTCGCAATTCTGCATAACCATTACCACATCGTTGTGCGTGTGGATGACGAACGCATTTGGGAGATGCCCACCGAAGAAGTGATCCGGCGCTGGAGTCTGCTCTACAAAGGCCCCATCATCATCCAGCGCTATATGAAGCAACGCCAGAGCATGAGTGAAGGGGAATTGCTCCAGGTCGAAAAGCTTGCTGCAGAATACCGCACTCGCCTGTGTGATCTCTCCTGGTTCATGCGTAATCTAAACGAATACATTTCGCGCAGAGCCAATGCCGAAGACAGCGTAAAAGGCCACTTCTGGGAAAGCCGGTATAAATGCCAGGCGCTTTTGGATGAAAAAGCCGTTCTTGCCGCCATGGCATACACCGACCTCAACCCCATCCGCGCCGGAATCAGCGAGAGCATCGAAGAGAGTGAGCATACCTCTGCCCGTCAGCGAGTAAGCGAAGTGCAGGAGCAAGGGAACCAGCATCAAACACTGGAATCTGCAAAATCGAGCTCCGATACTGATAACCACGACCAGGAAGATAACATCAGCAGAAGTGCGCCATTACTTCCCTTTGACCCTGTAGAAGCATGCAAAGCCTCCATCCCCTTTGCCTTCAGCGACTACCTTGAACTCATAGACACCGCAGGCAGGGTAGTGCATCCCACCAAACGCGGCTATATACCTGACGCCACCCCTGAATTACTCGTAAAACTCGGCATCGACCTCAAAACCTTCATAGAGCATTCCAACCATTTCATCGAACGCTTCGGCAACCATGCCGGTGAACCTGCACGTTTGACTGAACTCGCGGCAAAACGCAATGCACGCTTTCTGCGTGGCATCGGCAGGGCGAGGGAATTGTTTGGAGATACACAGAGCGCCGCTTAGGTTAATAATATCAAGGAATCCAGCACTTTAGGAAACAAGCACTAAAGGACACCCAGAGCGCCGGGCAAAGCCGGTAAGAGATTGGAGGTGCAAGTGTCCTTGCTAAAAAATGAATTTGGCCATTTTTGCGAAGAATTTGGATTCATCTA
>CAZVDA010000250.1:0-3346 GCA_964625365.1 uncultured Thiopseudomonas sp.
GACGGGACCTTCTCGGATATATGCTACATACAATACGGTATCATATCCGTATTTTGTAACATACCATATTGTTAGGGAATGCGCGGTTGTATTTAAGTGTATACTATACCGAAATATCAGAACTGTACCTAAGGGTTCAATTATGCAAAAAGTTGTATGGCAATCGACTGACCCTTGACGGATCTGTCTTTTTTACGGTATCCCGACCTCCGACATCCCGACGGCGAACCTTTCGGCGCAACGATGATATCATCGATATATATCGATATCGCCCCTGGGGGGAGAAGGACACCGACTCCCACAAACCCCGGAACATATCTGGTTTCCCCTTGGCCAAGCGCATGCTGCTTGTATGCAATACCGATCCTGCTGTTGAGGATGCGTGCGCATCTTCTGCGTATCCGCTTACCCGCTGTGCCGCCTGCCGTATCTTACGTTCCGTCGGACATGACGTCCCCATTGCCACAGAGTCCGCACACAGTGCAGAGTTCGTTCGGACAGGATGCGCATTGTGCCCTGATCCGGATCCTCTCGCCCCCGTCCTGCCCTCCTGCGTTGTGCGGTGCTCATGATCGTCCGATACGGGCCGATACCGTCAGCGCTGCCCGCCAGAATGCCGGCGTTCCCGTACTTGGCCGTTTTGCTGTGAAACGCGCAGATACATGGAAGGGACATGGGGGATCCTGCTCTGAACGGACAGGCGGTTTCACCGCAGCAGCGTCCTTGAATCCGACGGTCCGTCGGAGGCTCCCCGAGACGGCATAGGTATCCGATCGTCGTAATCAATCGTTCCCGCGACGGATGAAGAGCATCAGGATGAAGATCGACAGGAATGCGCCGCATATCGTCACTATGATCGTAGAGGCCTCGATCGACGAGGGCGTGTTCCATGTCTGCGTCTCGGTGAAGACCAGGTCGCCGGTGACGTACGGAACCGTGTATGTGTACACGTCACCGGTGACGGAAACCGTGAAATCCCCTCTTTCCAAGGATACCACCGGCGGAGTCTGGCTATATGCCGAGTCGACGGTTATCGTGAACGAGTAGCTGGATCCGTGGACCGCCGTGGAGGCGCCGGACACTGTGTAGATGCCGGGCTTGTCCGCCGGGAGGGTGACGTCGTACACATTGAGTCTCCAGATCTGGTCCTCCGTGAAGACCAGATCGCCGGTGACCTGCGACACCGTGTACGTGTACGTGTTGCCCGTGCGGGAGGAGGTAAACGTCCCTCCCGCCAGGGAGACCGCGGGCGACGTCTGGTCGTATGCGTCTTCGACGGTTATCGTGAACGAGTAGCTGGATCCGTGGACCGCCGTGGAGGCGCCGGACACTGTGTAGATGCCGGGCTTGTCCGCCGGGAGGGTCACATCGTACAGGTCAGAGGCGTAGACGACGGATATCGTGTGATCGGACTCCACGTCTGTGAAGGTGTAGGACGAGGCGTGAGCGGTTATGCTGACTGCATAGCCATCCACCCTCACCGATACCAGGTGGTATCCGGTGTCCGCAGAGTATTGGACCGTCAGATCGCTGCCGTGTTCCACTACGGTGTCCGGGGTTATAGTGCCGTTGGAGACGCTTGTGGACAGGGCGTATTCCGCCACGGTCTCGGTGACGCTGACTGACAGGGGCCCGGTGACCGTCGCGGTCGCCTGGCCGGTCCCGCCGCTGTACTCGGCGGACTCTTCCGCCCCCTGCCATTCTATGGCGGAGACCTGCCCGGCCGTGAACGCGGTGTACGTGAAGGTCACTTCCCGGCCGTACTCGACGAGGTCGCCGTTCTCTATGCTGGTTCCTCCGGCCGCCGCGGATATCTCCCCGAGATCGGGGTCGGACCAGGACACGGCGTACGTGTTCACCGTTGCGGAAAAGAACGCCGTTATCGCTGTGTCCCCGGAGACCGTCCCAGACCCGGAGGACCAGGACGAGAACGAGTATGTGAACTCCGCGTCGGCGGTGGCCGGGATGGCGGTGGCCGTCTGTCCGTCGCTGAACGCCAGGACGCCGCCGTCGGCCGTCCATGTGGTCCCGTATGCCACGGTCACGGACTCCGGACTCACCGACCCGTATCCCGACGGGGCGGCGGCGAAGGTCACGGTGTACGTGTTAATCGCGGACACCGCCGTTAAAGATGTGTCGGAGATTACAGGCGATACCGTCAGCGGGTTGTCGTCGCCCGTCGTGTAGCCGGACCATGCCGAGAGGTGGTATCCCGTGGCGAGCAGCGCGGTCACGGACAGGGAGGAGCCGTGTCCCACCTGGAACGGCTCCGAGTACGTCTGGGCCGTCCCGCCGTTGACGGAGTACGTGAACCCTGTCACCTGGGAATCCCCTGCCGCGAGGGTCACGGTGTACATGACACTCTCCCCTCCGTTTATCTGCATTTCCCCGGATGCGTACCCGGATGCCATGGTTATCCTGCCGGTGGAGCTTGAATACGAATATTCTGTGAAGCCGATTCCGTCTATGGTCATGGATACTGAGCTGGGCAGATCTTGACCGGGAGCCGGGGACAGGTCTATGAAAATGTTGTTACCTGTCATATTGTATGCACCTGAAAAGACACCTGTGCCGAAAGTGACGGTGGCCGAACTAAAACTGTCCAACTGGACAGTTATTGTTAGGCTGCTCATGGAACTCTCATAGAATGCCCCATCCCCTATGCTGGAGACGGACCCGGTTATACTCACGCTGCCCAATTTATAAGCTTCTTTGAATGCGTAATCCCCTATTACGAGATCGGAACCGACGGCCGTGAATGATGTCATCGATGTGTTGTTGAATGCATTATCTCCTATGCTGGAGACGGACCCGGTTATACTCACGCCGCCCAAAGCATAAGTTCCGCTGAATGCGTAATCCCCTATTACGAGATCGGAACCTACCGCTGTGAATGATTTGATTCCGCCGCTGAATGCGTAATTCCCTATGCTGGAGACGGACCCGTTTATGACGACATCTCCTAACGCCCACGTATTGTTGAAGGCATATGAACCGATGGATATGTTATCGGCTTCTATGGTCACACCGGCCAACGCCGTGCTGCGGAACGCGTTGTCGCTTATCCCCGTGACGGTGTACGTGGTGCCGGAAACAGTGAACTGGGAGGGTATGGTCACGCTCGTCGTGCCGAGGTACGCGCTGCCGTTGTTACCGTTGCCTGCCATCACATTGTTGCTTAGGTCCTGTACGTAATACCTCACGCCTCCATAATCGACATATATGTCATCTGCCAAAGATTGGTCATCGACAACCATAGTTGAAACTGCGGTAACGGCCGCCAATGATGTCAATCCTGAGCTCGACAGGACCTGATGTAAAATAGGTATCGATACTGAATACTGGA
>CAZVDA010000251.1:0-3331 GCA_964625365.1 uncultured Thiopseudomonas sp.
GGATAAACCGCTCGCCTTCTTTGTTTTTAGTCAATGCTCGTGAATAAGGCGGGATCATAACGGGAGGCACGCCGCGCCGGTAGCGCCGCTGCCAGCACGCCGGCACCAATGGCGGTAAGGAGCGCTGTCAGGGTGACCTCCGGCTGCACGTTGACATAAAACAGCCGTGAACCAAAATTATTGAACAAATGCACCAGCCCGTAGCCGCCAGCCATGCCGAATACTGCTCCCATCGCGCCCAGCATGGCACCCTGTAACAAAAACACACGCAGGATCTGGTCGCGGGTGCTGCCCATGGCGCGCAATATGCCGACTTCACGGGTGCGCTGTACCACACTGACAGCCAGCACGCTGGCAATACCCAGCGCCACCACCAGGCCGACAAAGGCGCGAATCATCTGCGTCGTCATGCTTTGCGAGCGCAAGGCGTTGAGCAGCTGACTGTTGTTGTCCATCCAGTTGCGACTGTACAGGCCGGTCAGTCGCGCCAGCCGGGCCGCCCAGTCGCGGGCGGTAAAAATCTCGCCAATACGGACTTCCAGTACCGTGACGCCACCGGCCAAATTCAGCAGGGTTTGCGCCTGTTTCAAGTCAACATAAATCTGGCGGCTGTCCAGCTCCTGAATGCCCATGCTGAATACGCCGGCAATGCGCACCAGTGCGGTACGCCCGTCGCCGGCCTGCAGGCGCAACTTGTCGCCGGGCTGCACGCCCAGATCCCGCGCCAGTTCGCTGCCAATCAGGGCATCTTCGCTCTGGATGCGGAAAGTTCCCTGCACAATATGCTGTGGCAGGTTGACGATTTTTCGGTAGCGTTCAGGATCAATGCCGTTGACCACCACCGACGCGGTGGCCCTGCCCTTCTGCACCAGCGCCGGGCCCGACACCAGCGGGGACACGGCAGTAAGGCCATCCACGCGGTCCAGTTCGCTCACCAGCATCTGCCAGCTGTCGATGCGCCGCAACGGCTGGGCACGCTGTGTTTCCAGCAGCAGCGGACGACTGTCGGCCAGCGCCTGCGGCAGCCGGTTTTGCAGGCGTGCTGCTTCCAGCTTGATGTGTGCCTGGCTGCCCAGCGTCTTGTTGATGGTGTTTTGCTGCAGGCCGTTCATGATGGTGGTGATGAAAATGATCACGGCCGTGCCCACGGCAATGGCAATGCCGATCAGCAGGCCCTGCAGCGGGTTTTCGGCCAGAAAACGCCAGGCAATGCGCCGCTCGATCCACAGTCTGGCCAGCACGCCGTCAATCATGGGTAATCATCCGTGCTACGCGCAGGCGGCTGTCCTGCTGCGGACGCTGTTCCGGCAGCACCAGCAGGTCGCCTTCGTTCAGGCCGGACAGGATCTCGACCCGGGTGCTGGTTTGTAGCCCTGTGGTTACCGGCACCTGTTGCAGCCGGCCATCCTGCAGTCGCCATACGGACTGCTGTTGCAGGTAATCACGCGATACCACCAGTGCCTGCGGCTTGCTGGCAGTCAGGACACTGACCGATACCGTCATGCCCTGACGCAGTAGCTGCTGCGGGTCGTCCACCTGCAGATGCACATCCAGGGTGCCGCCCGCCTCGTCCACTGCCGGGGCCAGAAAGCTGACCCGCGCTTGCAACTCCTGTTGCGGCCAGGCATCGGCAATCACCACCGCCCGCTGATCCAGCGCCAGCGGGGCCATGTATTTTTCATCAACAGCGGCGACTACTTCCTGGCCGTCCAACTGGGCAATTTCCAGCAAGATCTTGCCGGGTTGTACCTGGTCGCCCGGCTCGACACTGCGGGTTTGTACCGTGCCGGCAAAGGGCGCACGAATACGGGTCTTGGCCAGACTGGCACGCGCCAGCTCCAGTTTGTGCAGCAGCAAGCGCTCTTCATCACCGCCGGGTTTAAGGGCATTTTCTGCCAGTTCAGCGCGCTTCAAGGCTGCTTTACGGGTTTTCGCCTGATATTCGGCCTGTTCGGCCTGCTCTGGAGCCAGCATGTCATCTCTGGCCAGCTGCGTGCGCCGCTGCGCCTCGCGCTCGGCCTGCTGCCAGGCCAGACGGGCTTCCTGCAAGGTGTGTACAGCCTGCGGATACAACTGGTTGCGCAACTGGTCCAGCGCGGTTTGCGCCTGCTCGAACTGCGCCTGCAAATCATCAGCCTGCAAGCTGACCAGCAGGTCACCCGCGGCGACCTGATCGCCTTCGCGCACATGGCGTTGCTCCACCGTACCGGTAATTTCCGCGCCAATGCGCGCCAGCGACTGGTAACGCACCTGACCACTGGCCACCACCCACTGTTCCAGCGGCTGCTGCTGCACCTGCAGCACCGTGACCGCCTCGCCACGCCAGCGGCTCCAGCCCGCCAACGCAACCAGCGCCAATACGCCCGCACCGCCTATCACCCACCAACGCCGCATAATCAACTGCCGTATTCAAAAGGGACTGGCGAGTTTAGCAAAAGCAAAAGGGTTGTGAGCCGTCATTAAAGACTGTGCGTATTTAAATAACGAAAAAAGCCCCCGCCAGATTTATCCAGCGGGGGCTTTTAGCATCGGCAGTCTATTAGCCCGCCATTTCCACCAGCAGCTTGTTCAGGCGCTGCACATAGGCGGCTGGGTCCTTGATGCTGTCACCGGCAGCCAGCGCGGCCTGGTCAAACAGAATCAGCGCCAGATCGGCAAAGCGATCTTCGTCCTGTTCATTGTCCAGCTTTTCCAGCAGCGGGTGCGCCGGGTTGAACTCGAATACCGGTTTGGACTCGGGCACTTTCTGGCCGCTGGCTTCGAGAATCTGGCGCATTTGCAGGCCCAGATCCTGTTCGCCAATGGCGAGAATGGCGGGGGAGTCGGTCAGGCGGTGAGAAACACGCACCTCGGCTACCTGATCTTTCAGCACGCCATTGAGGCGCTCGACCAGTGCTTCTTTTTCCTTGGCGACAGCTTCCTGGGCCTTCTTGTCTTCTTCGCTGTCCAGACCACCCAGATCCAGATCGCCACGCGCCACGTCCACAAAGCTCTTGCCGTCGAACTCGGTCAGATAGTTCATCATCCACTCGTCGATGCGGTCGGACAGCAGCAATACCTCGATGCCCTTCTTGCGGAATACTTCCAGGTGCGGGCTGTTCTTGATGTGGCCGTAGCTGTCGCCGGTCAGGTAGTAGATCTTGTCCTGACCTTCTTTGGCGCGGCTGATGTAGTCAGCCAGCGAGACATTCTGTGTGCCATCGGTGCCGTTGGTGGAAGCAAAGCGCAGCAGGCCGGCGATCTTTTCCTTGTTGGCAAAGTCTTCCGCCGGGCCTTCTTTCAGCACCTGGCCGAAGGCATCCCACACCTTGGCGTAGTTTTCGGCATCGTT
>CAZVDA010000252.1:0-2563 GCA_964625365.1 uncultured Thiopseudomonas sp.
GTGGCAACTTTTTATGGAGATGGAAGCGAACGTGCCCGGCAGTTTTCTTGAACGACACACCTGGCAATCACTGCAAGAGTAAGTTTTGGTTTGTAGAGTTTTGCACCGCTTGGCAAAGGTTATTTTCTACATGTATTTCCGGAAATTATAGAATCAGCTACAGGGTTGGTGTACAGTGTGTGACGGCTCGGTCTTGCTACCGTTGCATACTGACCAGTGTGAGGTGTTCTGCCTTCCTGTTTTACGCACTGTGCTGCTCGCTGCATCGCAGTGCATCCATCTGATTTGTCTGCGCCTCACCTGTTGTGCAACTGCTTGAATATACATATTTTTAATTTGTCAGCCCAGAAAACGACCCAGGAGCTGTTATTCATGTCCATGTTTTTTATTTTTTCCGTGCTGATGATCCTTTCAGTATTTACCACCAAGATCAGCTCACGCTTTGGTATTCCCCTTTTACTTGTTTTTATGTTCATTGGCATTATTTCTGGCAGCGATGTTCTCAATCTCTTCTATTTCGACGACGCTCTGCTCACCAAGAAAATTGCCGATTTTTTAATTATTTTTATCCTTTTTGACGGCGGCTATCGTACCACTAGGGCTGCCTTCCGCCGTGTCGCCGGGCCAGCCCTTACTTTGGCGACCCTGGGCGTTATCCTCACCGCCTTTGTCCTGGGATTTTTTGTGCATCATGTGTTCCAATTACCCTTTCTCGAGTCCATGATGATTGCCTCCATCATTGCCTCGACCGATGCAGCTGCAGTCTACATGATCACCAGGCAGAACCCGATCAAGAGCAAGTTGGCAACCACCATTGAAGTGGAGTCGGCCGCCAACGACCCCATGGCGATTCTCCTGACCCTTGCCTTTATCAATCTGCTTACCATTGGCGGTGGCTCCTATTTCCAGTACGTGCTCAACCTTGTCTGGCAGTTCATGGGCGGGGTGCTGGTGGGCTTTATCCTTAGCAAGGTCTCTGTCTATCTCTTCGATCACCTCAAATCCGAGAACAGGGGCAATTACAATGTGCTCATGGTAGGACTTATCCTGCTCACCTATGGTGCGGCAGATCTGATTGCTGCCAATGGTATCATCGCCGTGTTTTTCATGGGATACTGGCTGGGTAACTCCAAATTTACCGGTAAGCAGGGTGCCAGTAATTTTTTGGAGGGTATCACCACCTTGAGCAACGTAGCCCTCTTCCTTATGCTGGGTTTACTCGTTTTCCCCAGCAACTTTGCCAATGTCTGGAAAGAGGGCATGATCATCGCCCTCCTGCTTATGTTTGTGGCCAGACCAGTAGCTGTGTTCCTATCGCTTCTTCCCTTCAGATACACGTTCAAGGAACAGAGTTTCATCAGCTGGGGCGGTATCAAGGGTGCGGTGGCTATTGTGCTTGCCACCTATCCCTATGCCGCCAACCTGGATGAAAAAGGTATTATCTTTGACATCATCTTTTTTGCAGTGCTGCTCTCCTGCGTGGTGCAGGGTATGTCATTGGGTAAACTCTCCCGGCTCTTTCATTTTACCGCGGAAAAACCACTCACCTCGCCCTACACTGTGGAACTGCACTCCACGAAGAAAAGCGATGTAGATATGTTTGAAATCCACATCGGCAAGGAAGCGCGGGCTATTAACAAGAGCATTGCCAATCTTGGCCTGGGTGGCGAGGTGGTGATCAGTTCCATCATCCGTGACGAAACCATGCTCATTCCCTCTGGCAGGGTTGTCTTGCAGGAGGGAGACATCCTCTATGTCCTGACCCATTCTTTTGATATAGACCGGGTCAACCGTACGCTCAACGATCCGGATCACCCACCTGCCGACCCGGAACACGTTGCGTCGGCCTGAAGTCACACTTAAGCACTCTATAATTAGAAAGCAATCAAGACCAAGGCGCTCCGTCTTATCGAGCCGCAGCCAAGCTCGCTGAAATAATGCGGAGCACCTTGCTGTACTTGTTTTTGACCATCTCGCACCGGCGAGATGGTCAGTATCAGTTTTTACCTGAGAAATGGCTTTTTCTTGGATTTTACCTCCATCCCAGAAGGCCTAATCCGGGATAGAGGTGGGTGGATCTCCCAAAAAGCGGCTTTTCCGTAGCGTTTTTTGTCTGTACCAGCTTAACTGTGCAGATTATCTGGTAACAGAGGTGCCGATAACCAGGCGCTGTATCTCGCTGGTACCTTCATAAAGTTCTGTAATCTTGGCGTCACGCATAAAGCGCTCCAGTGGGAAGGTGGCATCGTATCCGAAATCACCCATCAAGGATGCCGCCATTTCAGCCATCTTGCTGGAGGTTTCGCTGGCATATAGTTTGGCCTGCGCCGACTCCTGCGAATAGGGCAAACCGGCACTGGCCCGGAAGGCTGCATTGTATACGAGCAGGCGAGCCGCTTCCACCTGGGTAACCATGTCTGCCAAGAGAAACTGCACACCCTGACGACTGGCAACCGGCCTGCCGCCGACAACATGTTTTTTAGCATAGGCAATAGCCGCATCAACCGCTCCCTGGGCAATGCCCAGGGCCTGGGCGGCAATGCCGACCCGACCACCATCGAGC
>CAZVDA010000252.1:2692-3309 GCA_964625365.1 uncultured Thiopseudomonas sp.
AGGTTTCAGCCTCACCGGCGTTGGTGATGAAGATCTTGGAACCGTTGATGACAAAGGAGTCGCCGTCGCGTACCGCTGTGGTGGTTGTGCCGCCCGCGTCGGAACCTGCCGAGGTCTCGGTCAGCCCAAAGGCCCCCATCTTCTCCCCTTTGGCCATTGGGGCTAAAAAGGTATGTTTTTGTTCCTCGGTGCCAAAAAGATAGACAGGGTTGGCACCAAGCGACAGGTGTGCCGACAGGGTAACACCGGTTGAGGCACACACACGGGAAAGCTCTTCAACCGCAATGGCGTAGCTGATGTACTCGCCCCCTGCACCGCCGTATTCTTTGGGAAAGACAATGCCGGTTAGGCCGAGTTCAGCCAAGCGGCCGAACATAAGTGGGCGGTCGAAATGCGAATTCTGATCACGGCTGGCCGCAGAGGGTGCGACCTCTGTTTCGGCGAAATTCCTAACCAATTGACGAATGCGTTGTTGTTCTTCTGTTAATGTAAAATTCATATTTTCTTCCCCACAACACTGTGAATTTTGTAGTCAGGATGCAGCAGCCAGTTTGGTCCATCCTCCGGGAAGGCGTGCGGTCATCAGTCCTGATCTTTGATTTGCACCATGACTGTTG
>CAZVDA010000253.1:0-3304 GCA_964625365.1 uncultured Thiopseudomonas sp.
AAAAGGGCTTCCATTTTGGAAGCCCTTTTTTGTTGTCTGATTGCGCAGCATTTAATAGGCAGGGAAAAGCCGGCACGCTAAATTTTCAGAGAAGCCTGACGGTGTCCATTCGCTGGTGCAGAATACGAACAATTGAAATGCCATGCTTGGCGGTACGAAAATAGATAGTGTGCTGCCCAACAAAACTACAACGGTAGCCTGGCCGGATGTGATCACAGGAAGGAGCCGTTTGCGGTGCTGCTGCGAGTCTGATAAACGCGGTTGTCAGCGTATCCTGGTATAGATTCGCCTGGGAGACTCCCCATTTGTCAGCGGTGTATCACCAGATTGCTTCCAGATCCGCTTCGGCCAGAGGGCTGAGTCTATACTCAGCCATAGCTGGCCATCATTCTTCGCTTAAAGCCTTCAGGGTCGAAAGGCCTGGGCTCGCCGCTATTTTCCCCCTCTATAAGGGCGGCGCGGACGGCTTCAATTTCGATGCTTCGATTTTGTTCGCGCCGAATAAGATCGCGCATAAATTCGCTGTCATCGGTGTAGTGGCCTGCACGGGTTTGCGCTTTCACCCAGTTGTCTTGTTGTGCTGTCAACGAGATGGTTTTGCGTATCACGTTCATGGTGGGTTTTCCTCGGCGTGTAGCAGCTGTGCTGGTTGTCATGCTGCCCAGTGACAGCCACGCTGTCAACGGTTGGCTGCAAGCTCAGGCCTCCACCAGCGGCAGTCCCAGCTTGTCCTGCAGCCGTTGCTGGGCGTGGCGCGGTTTGTCGTCATCGGCAGGGCTGGCCAGCTGGTAGCTGCCGTCGGCCTGCAGCAGCCAGGCGTGGGTGTTGTCACGCAGGTAATAGCCCAGCTCTTTTTTAACCCGGCGCAGCAGTTTGTCGCTGGTCAGTGGAAAACAGGCTTCGATGCGCTTGTCGAGGTTGCGTTCCATCCAGTCGGCGCTGGACAGAAACAGCCGTTCCGTTCCTTCGCCGGCATTCAGGAAGTAATAAACGCGGCTGTGCTCCAGCTGGCGACCAATAATTGAGCGCACGTGGATGTTGTCGGACACGCCGGGAATGCCCGGGCGCAGGCAGCACATGCCGCGCACGATCAGGTCGATGCGCACGCCGGCCTGGCTGGCACGAAACAGCGCCTTGATCATCTTGGCGTCGGTCAGCGAGTTGATCTTGATGACGATATGCGCAGGCAGACCGGCCAGGGCATTGGTTTCTTCCTGGACAATCATTTCCAGCAGGCTGTTGCGCAGGGTGAAGGGGGCATGCAGCAGTTGCTGCATGGGCTTGGCCCGCCCCATGCCGACCAGTTGGTGAAACATGTGGGACACGTCTTCGCATAGTTCGGGGTTGCCGGTCAGCAGGCTGTAATCGGTATAGAGCAGGGCGTTGCCGGCGTGGTAGTTGCCGGTGCCCAAGTGGGCATAGCGCACCAGGCTGTCCTGTTCGCGGCGCAGTACCAGTGCCAGTTTGGCATGGGTCTTGAAACCGAGCATGCCGTAAATCACCACCGCCCCGGCGGCCTGCAGGCGACTGGCCAGCGCCAGGTTGGATTCTTCGTCAAAGCGGGCGCGCAGCTCGATGACCACCGTGACTTCCTTGCCGTTGCGGGCCGCTTCGACCAGCGCATCGACAATCTGCGAGTCGGCACCGGAGCGGTACAGCGTCTGCTTGATCGCTAAAACTTGTGGGTCTTGCGCTGCATGGCGTAAAAAGTCGATCACCGGGGTGAAGGACTCGTAGGGGTGGTAGAGCAGCACATCCTGCTTGCCCAGGGTCTGGAAGATGTCTTCGGTTTTTTGCAGCGCTTTGGGAATGGCCGGAGTAAAGGGGGCAAAACGCAGGTGCGGGTGGCTGGTCAGCCCGGTAATGGCGAACAGCCGGGTCAGGTTGACCGGCCCCTGTACCCGGTACAGTTCCTCTTCGCCGAGCTTGAACTGTTGTAGCAGGTAGTCGACCAGATGGGCTGGGCAGTTGTCGGCTACTTCCAGCCGGACCGCATCGCCAAAGCGGCGCGCATACAGCTCGCCACGCAGGGCGCTGGCCAGGTCGGCCACATCGTCCACTTCCATCGACAGGTCGGCGTTACGGGTCAGCCGGAACTGGTAACAGCCCTTGACGCTCATGCCGTGAAACAGGTCGTCGGCGTGGGCGTGGATCATTGACGACAGAAATACATGGTTGACGCCTTCGCCACCGACGTCTTCCGGAATGCGGATCAGCCGGGGCAGGCTGCGCGGTGCCGGTAAAATGGCCAGCCCCAGGTCGCGGCCAAAGTCATCCACGCCTTCCAGCTCGACGATAAAGTTGAGGCTTTTGTTGGCCAGCAGCGGAAAGGGATGGGCCGAGTCCAGTCCGATGGGAGTCATCACTGGTGCCACTTCGGCGTTGAAGTACCCGGCGACCCAGGCCTGGATGGCTGGCGTCCAGTGGCGGCGGCGCACAAAGCGGATGCCTTCGCTGGCTAGTGCCGGTAGCAGCGTACGGTTGAGAATCTGGTACTGGCGTTCGACCTGCTGGTGGGCGATCTCGGCGATACGCTCCAGCGCCTGCTGCGGCTGGATGCCGTCGGCGTCAATGCGGGGGCGTGAGCGGGTGACCTGGCGTTTGAGGCCGGCTACGCGGATCTCGAAAAATTCGTCCATGTTGCTGGAGAAAATCAGCAGAAATTTGAGCCGTTCCAACAGCGGCACCGATTCGTCCAGTGCCTGCTCCAGCACCCGGATGTTGAATTGCAGTTGTGACAGCTCGCGGTGGATGTACAGGCTGCTGTCATCCAGGGCGATCATGGCGGGTGCGGGGTTGTCTGGGGGCATGATGGGGTGTCTTTTTTGTGAGAGTTTTGTGGCTGCAACATCGGGACATGGATTACGCAAACACGCCGCAAGTACGTCCGTGTAGGCTCTGCAACGCCATCCCTGGCGTTGCAAGGTTTGCTCCACCATGTCCCGATGCTGCCACAGGCTCTGTGTTGCGTGTCGGTTTTATGCCTGCTGCAACAACTCGGCGGCACGCACGGCGAAGTAGGTGAGGATGCCGTCGGCGCCGGCGCGTTTGAAGCCGACCAGTGATTCCAGAATTACGTCTTCACTGAGCCAGCCGTTCTGGATAGCGGCCATGTGCATGGCGTACTCGCCGCTGACCTGATAGGCAAAGGTCGGCGCCTTGAACTCTTCTTTGACCCGCCAGACGATATCCAGGTAAGGCATGCCAGGTTTAACCATCACCATGTCGGCGCCTTCGGCCAGGTCGGTCGCCACTTCATGCAGGGCTTCGTTGCCGTTGGCCGGGTCCATCTGGTAGGTGAATT
>CAZVDA010000254.1:0-3302 GCA_964625365.1 uncultured Thiopseudomonas sp.
ATCACGGCTAAGAATGTCGGTGGTTACTGCTATGGGCTGGATGGTGGCGGCAATGCCCACCACCACAAGCGTATTGAACAGGTTGGACCCCAGCACATTGCCCAGCGCGATGTCGTGTTCGCCCTTGCGTGCGGCAATCACCGAAGATGCCAGCTCGGGCAGCGAAGTGCCCACGGCAACAATGGTCAGGCCGATCAGCAGCTCGCTGACGCCCAGCCTGGCGGCTATGGTTACTGCGCCCCAGACCAGTATTTGCGAACTGGCCACCAGCAGAACCAGGCCGCCTGCCAGCCACAGCAGGGCGGGGCGGATGTGGCCGGCTTCTGTGCTTTCTTCGGTATCCACCGCTTCGGTTGCGGGCTGGCTGCGTATTGCACGAATCACCGTCCAGGTCATCAACAGGGCAAATACGCCCAACAGTAGCAGCCCGTCCAGGCGGGTAAGCTGCCCGTCAAACAGCAGGGCAGCGCCGAGCAGGGTAACGCCCAGCAGGACGGGCAGCTCTTTAACCAGTATTTGACGTTGTACCAGAAAGGGACAGATCAGTGCCGATACGCCCAGGATCAGTGCAATATTGGTGATATTGGAACCGTAGGCATTGCCCAGGGCAATGTCCGGACTGCCTTGTGAAGCAGCCAGCGCCGAGACGGCCATTTCCGGAGCCGAAGTACCAAAGCCGACGACCACCATGCCGATCAGCAGCGGGGCCATGCCGAAGTGGCGGGCGGTGATGGCCGCACCATCAACAAAGCGGTCAGCACTCCAGACCATGATGATCAGGCCGCCGATAACGGCAGCAATTGCCAGTAGCATGTGGGTGTCCTCGTTAGGTTAAAGCGTGCATAAGTCAGCTTTTGCCGACTTTGCCGGTGAAGTACAGGCCGACCGACAGGGCGACAATGGCCAGTGCAAAATACAGCAGCTCCAGCGGTGTGGTGTAGCTGGTATGCAGGACCCGCTGAAAATAGTTCACCACCAAAACCATGATGATGACCTTGGCCAGTTTGTCCTTGAGCTGGTCAAGCGAGCTGATGACCAGCACCGAACTGCTTTTTTCTTCACAGGCCGACTCGATTTTGCCGATGAACAGCTCGTAGATGCCGAAGGAGAAAATCAGCAGTACCACGGCGATCAGGTACAGGTCGATGGCTTCGATGACGCCGGAAACGATGTCTTCGTGAAAGTGTTCGGAGTGGGCGCCGGACCACAGGGTGACCAGTACATATTTACCGACACCCAGTACGTCCAGACTGGCAATCACAAACAGGATGACCGAGCCGAAAAAACTGAAAATCACCGCAAGGATAACAATAAAACGGCTTTTCCACAGCATGTTTTCCAGAAGTCGGCTGAGCATGGGGGTGTCCTTCAAGGTGTGTAAACAGGGTGGGCAATAGACCGGCAACTGGGGCAGGTGTTCAGAAAAAACGCTTTTTACAGTAAAAAAGGCAAGAGTGAAAGCATGCATGGCGGCTTGTGCTCCCGTAAATTCAGGGTAAAGCCGCTGAGAAATGATGTTTATCCTGCTATCTTCTACGCTCCTTTTAAAACCGTGGATTAAGTGGCTGTGTCTGGACGTCCTTTAGTTGCATCGAACATCGCTAAAAATTCGGGTAAAGCCGTGATCTGGCTGGTTTTGCTATTGATCGTACTGGCTGCTGGCTGGTGGGGCTGGCAGCAGTTTTCCGGTAGCAAGGGCAACAACGGCGGCCAGTCGGCACCGGCTGGCCGGATGGGCATGATGCGCGGCGGTTTTATGATGGAAGCAATTCCGGTTAGCGTGCATACCCTGCAACCGGGTCGTTTTGTCGAGCAGGTCAAGGCGCTGGGCACAGTGGAAGCCTGGAGCACGGCGCAGGTGACCAGCCAGGTCAGCGGTATTTTGCAAAAGCTGCATTTTGAGGAAGGCCAGCCAGTTCAGGAAGGTGCTTTGCTGGCCGAGCTGGATGGACGCAGTTATCAGGCGGCATTGTTGCAGGCCGAGGGCTCGTTGCAGGAAACCCGCGCCCAACTGACTCAGGCGGAACAGGATTTGCGCCGTTATCAGGAGTTGCTCAAGGAAAAATCCATTGCGCAGCAGACGCTGGAACAGCAGCAATCCCAGGTCAACCAGTTGCGTGGTAGCCTCAAGGTTAAACAGGCGCAGCGCGATGCGGCGCAGCTCAATGTGGATTACAGCCGGATTACCGCGCCGATTAGCGGGCGCATGGGGCTGCGTGCGGTGGATGTGGGCAACCACATTGGTGCCGGCTCGACCGTGCTGGTAACCATTACCCGCCAGCAACCGATTGCAGTGACCTTTACCGTGCCGGAGCAGCAGCTACAGCCGCTGTTGCGGGCGGTCAATGGCGCGCAGCCATTGGTGGTGGAGGCCTGGAGCCGTGACGACCGCCAGTTGCTGGCCAGCGGCGTGCTCGACAGTATGGACAATCAGGTGGATACCGCAACCGGCACGCTGCGGCTCAAGGCGCGTTTTACCAATGAAGACAACCAGTTGTTTCCCAAGCAGTTTGTCAATGTGCGCCTGCAACTGGCGGCGCATGAAGGTGTGCTTAAAGTGCCCAATGATGCCCTGCAATTTGGCAGTCAGGGGCGTTTTGTCTGGGTGATTGATGCCGAAGACAAGGCACAGATGCAGGTGGTGCAGTTGGAGCAGGGGGATGCCGAATTTACCCTGGTCGGCGATGGCTTGCAGGCCGGTCAGCGGGTGGTAGTGGAAGGCGTAGACCGCTTGAAAAATGGCAGCAAGGTGGAAGTGATTAGCGCAGACGGGCAGCCGGTGCAGTCACCAGCCAGCCGGCAACCGGCAGGCAAGCCGGCTGCGGGGCCGTCAGCACCGCAGCGCCGTCCCGATGGCCAGCGGCCACAGAACTAAGCCATGAATTTTTCCCGCATTTTTATTCTGCGCCCCGTTGCCACCACCTTGCTGATGGTGGCGGTGTTTTTGCTGGGTATTCTGGCTTACCGGTTGCTGCCGGTGGCGGCGCTGCCGCAGGTGGATTATCCGACCATCCGGGTGATGACGCTCTATCCGGGTGCCAGCCCGCAGGTGATGAACAGCGCAGTTACTGCACCGCTGGAGCGCCAGTTCGGCCAGATGCCGGGACTGGAACAGATGTCCTCGTCCAGTTCGGGTGGTGCTTCAGTAATCAGCCTGCGTTTCAGTCTGGATGTGGAACTGGATGTGGCCGAGCAGGAAGTGCAGGCGGCCATCAACGCCGCCACCAACCTGCTGCCCAATGATTTACCGGCACCGCCGGTGTACAACAAGGTCAACCCTGCCGACAGCCCGATTTTGACAC
>CAZVDA010000255.1:0-3284 GCA_964625365.1 uncultured Thiopseudomonas sp.
CCCGCCGGAATCGTGCGCAAGGGCGTTTCGTGGCAACGGGAGCGCCTGGCGGCGGATCGGCCAGACGGCGCTTCCGCACCGCAAGGCCCAGCTTCGTGACGCGCTGATCTCCGGAAGAAGGACTCCGGGCGGAGGAGCGCGCCCAAGGACGGCGGAACGCCGCCTCAACGGACGGGATCGCGCCGAAGGACCGATTCGTACGCGGCGGCGTATTGCGCGGCGACGAGCGGCCAGTCGTATTCCGCAGCCCCCTCCTTGGCGCGGACCGCCATCTCCTTCCGCAAGACCCCGTCGACCAGCAATCCCTGGATTTGGGATGCCATGTCCCCGACGTCGCCGGTTTGGGCGACCCGCCCGCACCGGGCCTTCTCCACGCAGTCCGACGCCCCGGTTCCATGCGTCACCACCAGCGGCAACCCGGCGGCCATGGCTTCCACGACGACGTTGCCGAAGGCCTCCAACAAGCCCGGATGCACGTAGAGATCCGCGGTCTTGTACCACCGCACCAGCTCCGCCGACGGCAAATCGACCAGCCGCTTCCGCCAATCGGCCGAATCGGTGCCGCCGATCGTCTGCAGGGTCAGCAGCCGCGAATGAACTCCCTCCCGGGCGGCCAAATCCCGAAGACGTTCGGTCTCCAGGCCAATCACCACCCACCAGGGATCCAGCCCCCGGTCTTGCAGGGCCCGCAGAACTTTTGGAATGTGGGAGTAGCCTTTGGCGATCACGTTCCGCCCGACCGTCAGCAGCAGGGGCGCATCCGCGGGAATGCCGTGCGCCTTCCGCAAGGCCGGGCCGGGATCCGCCACCCGCGCGATGCCGGCGACGTCCACGCCGTTGGGAATCCGCACGACGTTTTCCGGAAGCACGCCGGCGGCCCGGTATTCGTTTTCCATCAGGCGGCTGGTGGCGACGACCTGGCGGCACGCCAGGATGGACTCGACCAAGGCCCGGCCCAAAACGGGATTGCACCGCAATCCGTAGCGCAACGCGGGGTCGTACAGCAAATCCCCCCCCGTGCACAGCATCCCGACCGGAACGCCCGCGCGGGCCAAGGCCTGGGCGCAAAGCGGACCCAACGGATAGGCGTTGTGGATCTGGATGAAATCGAACGAATAAAGCCGCTGGTAAAACAAGACCTGCCGGGAAACCCACGGTTTCACCGCGCCGTTCTGGTTCAATCGGCGCTTGTCCTCCCCCGTATGGCTCCGCGGCAGGAGGGGATGCACGGGATAAGGCAACTGGCCGCGGACCTTGCTCCAATTGCCCCACCACGTGACGACGTGCACCTCGTGCCCCAGCCGCTTCAGATGGATGGCCAGATTGTGCATCACCACTTCCGCCCCGCCGATGGCGGGCAGGAACGTGGAGGCGAGAAAGGCGATTTTCATTGCAATCAAGCTACCGATGGCACCTTTCGAAGTCAATTTGCGAATCAGGACGAATCGGGGCCGGAGAAGTTGCGATAAGAAGCACGTGCACCGCCGCCTTGATGCTTGCCGCAAACGAGCCAAGTTCGGCGACGGTAAAGTGCGCGCCGTAGCTCGGTCTTTTTAACCAGATGAAAAGCGATGCCGCGCTGTGTCTGTCATCGCACTCCAGACCGAATTTTCCCGTTCATGGTGAAAACCCGAAGCGAGCTGCCCAAGTGCGGAGCCGTTTTTTAACGCTTTCTGGAATCCAGCGGCGCCAGGTGGGGCCCAGGCCGGGGTGAATCTTGAATTCGGCTAACGGGCGCGGCGGTGGACGCCGATTGGGCGCGGCCACTACGTCGGCAAACGTTCGGGCATGGCCGGCCGCCATTCCATGCCAACAAACAACTGATTGCTTCTACGAAGATATTCCAAAACGTTCCAGCCATTTCCTAATTAAATTTTTCATTCCTGCAGGTAACCACATCCGCCAAGTCGGCTGCATGGCCCGGGGAATGTTGTATTGAGAGAAGGGATACACGGCCTGCCGCCGATCCGGCATCGAACCAAGCCGGCTCAACGCTTCCGCATACCCGGCGGCGGTGTGCTTCCCCGTGAAGGCTTCCAGGATCCGCTGGCGCGCGGCAGTTCCAATTTCGTGGCACCGGGCCGGGTCGCGGGCCAACAGCAAGACTTGCCGGGCAAAGTCGCCCGGATCCGCCACCTGGGCCAGCAAGCCGTTTTTTCCGTGTTCCACAATCCGATCCACCGACCCCCGGATACGCGCCGCCACGCATGCGCAGCCTGCCGCCATGGCTTCTAACAGGGCGTTCGGACAGCCTTCAAACCGGGAGGGCAGCAGGAAGCAATCGGTCTCAGCCAAACGCTCGTCCACCTGTTGCAGCGTTACATTGCCAGGCGCATCCACGAAATCCAGAAGGCCCCATCGCTGGAACTCCGCCATCAGGCGGTCGCGGTCCGGCCCATTGCCCAGGAGCGTCAGCCGCGCATTAACGCCGCCGGCGCGCACCTGCCGCAGGATTTCGGGCAGCAGCAGTACCCCTTTGTCCAGGTCCGACAATCGGCCGGAATACAACAGTTGGAATGGCTGGCCGTTTTCTCCGAAGGTTCGCCGGCTCGGCAGGTCCCGAACCTCCACCCCATTGTAGATGGTCCGGATTTTTTCTTCTGGCACGCCATAGCGTCGGGCAAGGTCTTCGGCAACCCGGTGGCTGACCGCGAACACCAAGTCGACGCTTGGTTCGATGGCTTTCGCGGGGGCATATGCCCCGCGGGTGATCATCGGAATCCGCGCGGCCGTTCGGATTTGCCGGGGCAAATAGCGGACAAGATTCACGGCCAAGACATCGCTTCCGGGCAAGACCACGACGGCACCATAGCCGTTGTCGACCAGATGGCGGATCAGGATCTCCGATGCGGCGGGCAAATCGTTCTCCGGAAAACGGATGTCGTCCACCCCGTCCACGCCTTCGAACCGCGATCCGGCCAGACGCTCACCGCTCAAGGGCGATACGCAACGGAAATCGATGCCGCGCTCGGCCAGTCGGGGCCGCATGCGCCGGAAAAACGAAAAAGTACCCCCGAATTGGGGTTCGCAGAAATAGGCCACTTTCAACATCGCAGGCTCCGGTATAGCCCCATCAGCCTCTCCGCGCTGGCGGGCCACGTGTGGCGTTCGAGCACCTGCTGGCGGCCGGTCGCACCCATGCGCTGACGCAGGGCGGGGTTGTCCGCCAGTTTTTTCAGTCCCGCCGCGAAAGCTTCCGCATCCCCGACAGGCACCACCATCCCCGCTCCGTCGGCAAACGTTCGGGCGTAGTTGGCGCCCATGTGCTCTTGCGAAAATGCTGC
>CAZVDA010000256.1:0-3270 GCA_964625365.1 uncultured Thiopseudomonas sp.
GGGCGGCATGGGCATGATGTAATCGCCCCGTCCCGGTGACACAAAACCGCGCTCAGTAATGGGCGCGGTTTTTTTGTGCCCGGGGTTAAACGCTGCGTTTTAACTGATCCATAACTCTGAATTACAGCAGTTGGGTGTGGTAGCATCCACGGGTCTTGTCTCTCCGGACACAGAAGGATTGCAGTAGATGACACAAGCACAACAGGACAGCGCGGCCCGCCTCAGACAGCATTTTTCGGTGCGGGTGATCAATGAAGCACGGTTCATGGTCGAATACTGGCAGAGCATCCAGCGTGGCATCTGGACGCTGGACTCGGCCCGGCAATTGCAGCAGGCCGGCGAGCGCCTGTTGCGCCATGCCCAGCGCTTCGAGCAGCAGGAACACATCGACATTGCGCAAAGCCTTGAGCTGTGCATGGAACAGGTGCTGGCAACCCAGGGACGCCTGACCAGCGAAACCATCGACATGCTGGACCAGCTGATGCAGCGGCTGGCCGCTGCCCGCCTGCAGAACGCGGATGAACATGCCGGCGAGGGCGGGGCAGCCAGCCGCGCCCGCAGCAAGCCTCTGTATCTGGCTATTGCCGATCTGGAGCGCAGCCGCTATCTGGCTTCACAGCTGGCGTTTTACGGGATGCAGGTCGAGGTGCTGGAAGATGCCGCCTGTCTGCGCGAAGCCTTCCGAGAGCGCTATCCGCTGGCGCTGGTCATGGATGTTGATTTCGCCAGCGAAGGCCAGGGGCTGGTGCTGAGTGCCGAGATTCAGTCCGGCGTAGAAACACCGGTGCCGGTGATTTTTTATAGCCAGGATGCGGCAGATACCATGGTTCGCCTGGCGGCGGTGCGTACCGGCGGCGAAGCCTTTTTACAGGGCGAGCTGGATGCCTCGGCGCTGCTGGAGGCCATAGAAGGCACCACGGTGGCCGGCTCCCGCGAACTGAGCCGCGTGCTGATTGTGGATGATTCCCGTGCGCAGGCGGTGATGACCGAGCGTGTGCTGAACTCGGCGGTGATCGTTACCCGCATTGTCAACAATCCGACGCTGGCGCTGCGCGAACTGGATGATTTCAATCCGGACCTGGTCATTCTGGACATGTACATGCCCGAGTGTTCCGGCCCCGAACTGGCCAAGATGATGCGCCAGTGCAACCGTTTCGACAGCATTCCGATTATTTACCAGTCCGGCGAGGAAGACCTGGACAAGCAGCTCAAGGCCATGCGTGAAGGGGCTGACGACTTCCTGACCAAGCCGGTGCGTCCCGATGCGCTGATTGCCACGGTGCGCAACCGGGTGGCGCGGGCGCGCAGCCTCAAGGCGCGCATGGTGCGCGACAGCCTGACCGGGCTGTATAACCACACCCACATCCAGCAGTTGCTGCAGGAAAGCTATGTGCGCTTTCAGCGCATGTCGCGTCACCTCAGCGTGGTGATGCTGGACATTGACCACTTCAAGCGTGTCAACGACACCCATGGGCACCCGACCGGTGACCGTGTCATCAAAAGCCTGGCCATGTTGCTCAAGCAGCGGCTGCGCAAAAGCGACCTGATTGGCCGCTACGGCGGTGAGGAGTTCGCGCTGGTGCTACTGGATGCCGATGCGGTGCAGGCGGCCAGAGTGGTTGACGAACTGCGCGAGCGTTTCATGCAGATGCAGTTTCAAAGTGCCGAAGGCGAATTTCATTGCACTATCAGCGCCGGCGTGGCCGAATGCCTGCCCAGCGATGCAAAGACAGGCCTGGACTGGATTGCCGAGGCCGATCTGGCCTTGTATCAGGCCAAGACCGGTGGCAGGAACCAGGTAGTGATTGGCGGGCAGACCGCCACCGAATGATCCGGTGACGTTTTTAATGCGCGGCGGGCTGCTTTAACGCTGCTGCCGCATCACGGATTTTCAGCAGCAGGTATTTGGAGGCGTAGCCATCCTGGGGCAGGTCGTAACGCTGTTGAAATCCACGGATGGCCTTGCGCGTATTGACGCCGATGATGCCGTCAGCCGTGCCGGTGGCCAGCCCCAGATCGTTCAGCAGTTGCTGCAGCTCCAGGCGTTCGCTGCGGCTTAGTGGCTGGTCTTCGGTGGGCCAGCGGTGCAGGCTGAAATGCTCGCCCTGCAGTCCATTGGCCAGCAGCCCCACCGCCAGGGCATAGGCCGTGGAGTTGTTGTATTTCAGAATGCTGTTGAAGTTGGCCAGTTGCAGATAGGCCGGGCCGCGATAGCCGGCGGGCAGGAGGATGCTGGCCGGCTGCTGCAACAGGCTGTCAGACGGCGGCAGGGGCTTGCCCGGCTCGACGCCCAGCCGGAACCATTCTTCCACTGTCTTTTTTTGTTCGCCATCAGCCAGGGAGTGGTCGAACAGGCTGGGCAGGCGCACTTCATAGCCCCAGTGCTGGCCTTCCTGCCAGCCCGAGTTGCGCAGGTAGTTGGCGGCCGAAGCCAGTGCGTCGGCACTTGAGTTCCAGATATCGCGCTTGCCGTTGCCGTCAAAATCGACCGCATGTTCGAGGTAGGTCGTCGGCATGAACTGGGTCTGGCCCATGGCTCCGGCCCAGGAACCCAGCAGGCCACGCGGACTGGTATCACCGTTTTGCAGGATTTGCAGCGCCGCCAGCAGCTGGTCTTCCCAGAAGCCGGCACGCCGCCCATTCCAGGCCAGGGTTGCCAGCGAGCGGACAATATTCTTGTCGCCCATTTGCTGGCCGAAGTTGCTTTCCATTCCCCAGATAGCCACCAGCGTGTAACGGTCTACGCCGTAGCGGGCCTCAATGGCATCCAGTGTGCGTCTGTGCTCGGCCAGCAGCGCTTTGCCACGGGCAATGCGCCAGGATGATAGTGCGCCTTCGAGGTATTGCCAGACCGGCCGGCTGAACTCGGGCTGGCTTTCATCAGCCTTGATGATGGAAGGATCGGCGCTGATGCCGGTAAAGGCCTGTTCCAGCACCCAGCCCTCAATACCCTGGTTGCGGGCCTTGATCCGGAACTGGGCAAGCCATTGGTCAAAAGTACGGCTTTGTTGCTCGCCGGCCATTACGGGTGCCGTTGCGCTGGTCGCGTGTAGGGGGGCGCTGGTCAGGCCAAGCAGGATGGCCAGGGCTAGAAAGGATACTTTAGACATGAACACTGTCCCGGATGAATGTGGGGCGAGTTTAGCATTTTCTGGGAGATGTTCGTTTGTTTGGTGTATTGAAGGAGTGCTGTCAGCTGGTGCAAATTTATCCCTACATTAAAGTTGCTTGCCCACAAGTGGTTAGTGCCCACAAAAAAGGGCCGCATGT
>CAZVDA010000257.1:0-3250 GCA_964625365.1 uncultured Thiopseudomonas sp.
TTATTATCTAAATTTAAAAAATAATCAAAATAAAATATATGAAAAAAACTTTTAAAAAAGATTTTCCATTATTAATTATGCTTTTGGTAATTCCTTCTTTTTTATTAATAAAAAAAGATGTTTTAGCCGAAGGAGGACCAGAGTTTAGACCATTTATTACAGAATGGATTGTGGGGGGGGGCAACTCATTAGATGTTTGCTTGTATAGGAATGAAAAATACAAAGATCAGTATGATTATACTGTAAATTGGGGAGACGGAACAACAGAAAACAATAGTAGCCCAGAAGCTCACTGTCATACTTATAGCACGGCTGGAACTTATGAGGTATCCATAACCGGAGATTTTCCTGCCTTTAATTTGTCCGGAGTTATCTTTGAGGAGCCGACTTATGATGAATACCAAGGTTTTATTTTTGGAAACGAAGAGAGCTTAGACACAGATAACATTAAAAATTTCACATCAGTAAAGCAATGGGGAGATATAGAGTGGAAAACATTTGAGGCAGCTTTTTTTAGAGATAAAGATAGAATCAATACACCTCTTGTTATAAACTCACAAGACAACCCAAATCTATCTGATGTTCTCAGCATGAAAGCTGCCTTCTCTAGATCTTTTTTCTCACCAGAAGAAAATGATAGTATTGCCTTTTGGGATGTTTCCGGGATTAAAGACATGAGTTATATGTTTTTTGGATCTCTGCTTTTTACCGAAAACCTAGGGGGTATTACATTATGGGATGTTTCCAAGGTAGAAAATATGTCCTACATGTTTGCTTCCACGTTTGGTCCTACAGGAATTCCTTACAGTCTTAATTCTTGGGATGTTTCTAGTGTTAAGGACATGAAATATATGTTTAGTGTACAAGTTAGTTTCTCTGGAGGGATTGATTCTTGGGATGTTTCTAGTGTTGAAAATATGAGCCATATGTTTTACGAGGCCTACCAGTTCAAGGGAGACCTAAGTTCCTGGGATGTATCTAATGTAAAAGATATGAGTTCCATGTTTGAAAAAGCTAATAGTTTTATAGGAGATCTAAGCTCCTGGGATGTCTCCAAGGTAGAAGACATGTCTTACATGTTTAGTTACGGTTCTTTGTTTAATGGAGACCTAAGCAATTGGGATGTTTCTAGTGTTGAAAAAATGAATTATATGTTTTACAATCGGCCTGCTTATTATGGAGATATTAGCTCTTGGAATGTATCTAGTGTGGAAGAAATGGAATTAATGTTTTCTATGCTTGTTGTGTCTTCTTTTGTATACGATTCAATGTTAGAAAATTGGTCAAAATTGGATTTAAAGGAAGACTTAGATTTAGGTGTTGTTTTATCCCATTATGGAATAAGAGGAGAATATGGATATAAAGCTATATTTGGTGAAGAGGGAATGGGTTGGAAGATGCAAGGATATGGTCATCATCCCTTAGAGTTAGATACATCACCAAGCATAGGACACTCTGGTTCTCTTAAAGAAAAAGAAAGCAACAATGGGTCTCTAAAAGGAAAAATACACATAGGATTAGCAGAAACTCCATTGCTTCTTGATAATCAAAACTATTTCATCAATAAAGGGGGAGAGCTAACAAGCGGAACCCATTACACTGTAAGTAATTTACCTGCCGGATTAACTCCAAAAGTAAAAGTAAGTGAGTCAGGAAAAACAATAGAATTAACACTAGAAGGAAGGGCTGAATCTCACAGAGAAGAAAATTCGGTCACTAATTTTACTTTTGAATTAAATAATTCTGCTTTTGAAAATGACGCCAGTAATGTTGAAAACAAAAAAATAGAAGACATTAAAATTAACTTCAAAACTGAATTTAGGGTTAGGGATCAAAACGGAAAACTTATAACCATAGAAGAAGGAGAAACCACATCATCATCTGGTGATGTGTTGTATTTAGATGATTCTATCCAGCAATTGATGATTAGAAATAATGCAGATCCATTAATAGTTCAAATTGAAAACAGTGCCACAGATCCAATTTTTAACCTATCTAGTTTGAATGATAATATTATTCCAGAAATGGAAATTCACACAGGCAACCTAGATGTTTATATCCAACAAGGAGCATTCAGTACAGATTTACCAGGTTGGGATAAATCAATGATGGCTCCTAGAGTTACATCATTTTTATTTAATGACGGTGAAGACTATACTACAATCAAGGCCATAGAAACAGGGATATCAGGAAGCAGGATGACTTTTGAAAAAGCAATCAAGATTGTTCTTAAAGGGGAAGCTGGAAACAAGGTAGGATTTGTAGAGGGAGATGGGAAGTTAAAAGAAATAACAAATGTGTGTGAGTCAAATGATCAGACATGGGCCAATAGTAATTTACCAGCCGGTGGCGAATGTAAGATAGAATCAGGATCAGACATGATTGTTTGGACAAAACACTTCACTAAGTTTGTTACCTATACTAAGTCAGAGCCTGTAAAAGAGAGCAGTAGTAGAGTTATTGGATACAGAGATCCTTCCTTGGTCTTTACCCAGCAAGAAACAGAAGAAAAAATTCAGGAACTTATCTTTTACAACTTAGGACTAGATACATTAAGATTGGGTCAAAATAATATATATGTAAAAGATTTACAGAAATTCTTAAACAATAATCTCAATGCTGGATTAGATGAAGATGGAATATTTGGACGGAAAACTTTTGAAGCAGTAATCTTGTATCAAAAGAATAATAACTTAACACCAGATGGAGTAGTTGGGCCATTGACCAAAGACCAAATGCTTCGGGGAAAAACATCAGAAACAGAAGAAAAAATTCAGGAACTTATCTTTTACAACTTAGGACTAGATACATTAAGATTGGGTCAAAATAATATATATGTAAAAGATTTACAGAAATTCTTAAACAATAATCTCAATGCTGGATTAGATGAAGATGGAATATTTGGACGGAAAACTTTTGAAGCAGTAATCTTGTATCAAAAGAATAATAACTTAACACCAGATGGAGTAGTTGGGCCACTAACTAAAGAAAAGATTTTAAGATAAGAATTCATAAAATAAAAATAAAATGCTAGAATAGTACTCAATGAGTAGCTTTTTAGATAAAATCAAGAGAGCAACAGGACTTGACAAGATGGCGTTTTTGTTCTCTTTTGTAATTATAGGTGTAGGACTGGCTTCTTTTGGTATTGGTAGATTATCAGTTGGAATAGGTCCAGCTAGTGTGTCAGATGCTCCTATAATGCTTGTAGAAGGGGAGAATAGCGGTTTTCCAGAGAAAAGGAGGGATA
>CAZVDA010000258.1:0-3250 GCA_964625365.1 uncultured Thiopseudomonas sp.
CTAATTGCCATTCCCCATCCTTTATCCTATATAATTCCAATCTATCGGCTACTGAACTTTTATCTATCATATTATTCTCCTATTTCTAATCCAGGAATATCATCGGCATTAACAACGTATACGTGCTTATAAACATTATATTCGCATTTGAACTTTACCTTATATTTATGCTTTGTAGGGTTCTGCATATTGATTACATTTGGAGTCTTCCCATCAATATAAAATATTTTTCCAGATCTTACACCATCAGCAGCATGTGTTAGTTGATCACTAAATTTTACCGATCCACCGTTGTATATTGGGATCAAATTTGGATACTTATTTATTGAAAAGTTTATATAATATAAGGGCTCTTCTTCGATTGATTCAAGAACTGCTGCTTTATCATAAGTTTGCCAAAGTGTTTCAAAGAATATAGGGTCGATTGAACCTCGTGGAATTTCAACTACTGATGCAAATTCTGCTGTTACATTATAAAAATGAACATATTTCATATAGGTTGCAAGTTCATCTTCTGTAACTTGATCGTCTATTGATGTGTTTGGTTTAGTATTGATTACAAATACTGCACGTTGATCATCACAATCTAAATCATTTGCAATTTCAATATTAATTGTTCTATAATGTTCATCTCGTGCAACGGTTGGAGCATCAAGAATGATAGGTCTGTCCCCTTGCATCCATCCATTTTCAGTGATTCGTATAAAGTCTTCACTTTTTAATTTATGATCCACTGATTTAAATAAACAGATTGGAAAATCCGGACCATCCATACTACTTACTGGTTCTAATAACACGGTAGTTGGGAAATAGTAATCTCCATCCTCATTATATTCATTCCATTGTCCATATACTTTAATTACTTGTGATGGTTCCGTCTTTTCATACCCATCTATTATGGCAAATACTGGGTAATCCAAACCTTCTAATCGAGTTGCGTCTGCACCTTTTGGTAATGTATACATACGTGATTTTTTCTCACGTTTACCTCCAGATGTTCTCATATTCATGAAGATATCAGTTGGATTGAAGTTCCATGCCCATCGAATAGTTACATTATTTAATAAAACTCTACTTGTATCTTCATTTGATAATGTAAACTTGAATTTTGGTGGTGACAAGCAAGCACGTCGTATTGCATAGCCTAATTTTGGATCATTATACCACGCAAGTTCAAATGGTGGCATTTCTGACCATCCATCGACATTAAAAGTATGGTCATAACGAGTATATTCTGCACTACTTGGAAAATTTACTTCACTGTTATCAGAATTTATAATGTTTTTGATTATCTGGGAATCATATGATAAATTTCCCTCATACCAAGTGGGCATACTTGGAAACATCATACCCATATCCCATTTTACATCAAATTTTCCATCTTCATTGTCAGTTTCACCAACACTAAACTGGCAATATACTTGTCCATTTGTATAAAATGCAGGGATACATTCCAAGTTTAATACATCACAATCTGATA
Organism: uncultured Thiopseudomonas sp.; assembly: GCA_964625365.1. Classification (GTDB taxonomy): domain Bacteria; phylum Pseudomonadota; class Gammaproteobacteria; order Pseudomonadales; family Pseudomonadaceae; genus Thiopseudomonas. Next base: position 1,481 of record CAZVDA010000258.1, read on the forward strand.
TTTCACCAGATTCAATTGCAGTAGATTTTTCTGTATCTTTGTCAATTTCAAAGGTTATAGAGGATCCACCACCAATCTCCACATTAATTAAATTGACAAATGAAGTAACTGTACTTGTATACTTTGTTTTATCATTTGGTACAAACTTTGCTAATTCTTCAACCGATGCAGTAAGTGTAATATCACCTGTGCATTCTGCTGGTATGATAATTGGCTTATCTCGAAATACATCAAATGAATTAAGACCATCTGATGGTGGAATTACATTTGGATCAATTAGTGTAAATGATCTTGTCCATATTTTTTCACGACCATTCTCCCAATATGCAAATTCAACTGAAAAATTACCATACGTTTCAAAGGTGTGTGATACTGTTAAACCACCTCCAGATATACGATATCCATCACTAAAGAGCCAGTAACGAACAGCAATGTAATATGGTAATTCTACTACACATGTAACTGTTTTATCTTCTATTGTAACTGTTAATCCCATAGATCAATCTCACTCCTCTGTGCTAGTAGATTCTCTTGCAGGTAATGCATATACATTCGTTTCAGTATCCTTTGTTTCGGTTGGGGCAGGACATCCATCATAACGTTTGAGTGCAGTACGATAAATATCAAAGATGCTAAAGTAAGTAGATCCTACAGTACACTCAGTATATGTATCTGTTATAACCATTTCCCGAATCTGCCATACAGAATCACTTGGATCTTCTGTTGGATCTTGATCAACTCCACCACGATACATTAATCTAGGGGTAACTGTTGAATCACCAAGTCCATCAAAAACATCACCATCTCTGAATCTTACAGTGCCTGCTGGAAATTTAACTTTAAATGTATCACGGTTTGCCAATCTTATATCATTGTAGATTCGTCTTGCAATTGACGAGAGTTGTTCATTGGTTAAATCACTACTAAATTGATATTGTATATATGATCCTGTGTTATTTCCTGATGGATATCGTGTTGGATTATTTGCACTACTATCCATAAGTATTACACCATCTGCCTGATATTCTTCAGCCAATGATTGAATTTGTTCACTATAAACTATGTATTCTGCAGATGGATCAATTGTTATAACATTTCTATAAAATCCATATTCTAAATGTCCGGTGTTATTATCAAACCATGTATGTAACCCACATTGCTCGTTTAAAACATTATCAAGGGCCTTACCAACTGTATATCCTGATAATATTTGTGGAGATAAATATGCATCATTTTCTCGACCCGGTAACCATGGACTTGCCCCCCATTTTCCAGTTCTATCATTTCCCCCACCCGGTTTATAATCTTTAATTGGGCTCTCCTGATAAAACTTTAGTATTGTACCAACGATTTGTTGTAAAGTTAATTGCACTTCTTTATACGGGTTTGGAATTCGTATACGAGGTTTAAAAAGCCCACCACCCATCTTTGCAAGTGGTTTTCTATATAATAATGTTCCAATTTCTGTACATTCATAAAGTGTTGCTGAATTTGATGCATTTGATACATTTGTTACAATGCCATAAAACACGGCATTTGATGGATCAGTCTCACAATATATTTTTAGAATGGTCTCTAACTTAACATTATCCTGAACATTGTCAGATCCACATCCACATCCACCTTCCTTTTCATAATTTTTATATGGTAAGGTAAAGCGTGCTCGATTTAGATCATGTAACGTTGTTTCTATTTTTGGACTATTTATATAAACTCGTTCAGATCCACCTTCTCTCACAACGAAAAACTTAACATTATCCCGAACATTGG
>CAZVDA010000259.1:0-3206 GCA_964625365.1 uncultured Thiopseudomonas sp.
AACAGCTTGCGCTGGGCCTTGGTGGTGGCCACCTTGACGATGCGCCAGTTGCGCAACACAAATTCGTGAATTTCGGCCTTGATCCAGTGCACTGCAAAGGACACCAGACGCACGCCCTTTTCCGGGTTGAAGCGTTTGACCGCTTTCATCAGGCCCACGTTGCCTTCCTGGATCAGGTCGGACTGGGCCAGCCCGTAGCCGGAGTAGCTGCGGGCAATGTGTACTACAAAACGCAGGTGTGACAGCACCAGCTGGCGGGCCGCGTCAACGTCCTGCTCATAATATAGCCGTTCACCCAACTCACGCTCCTGCTCGGCAGTCAGCAATGGAATGCTGTTGACCGAGTGCACATAAGCCTGCAGGTTGGCACCCGGGCTCAACAGCTGTACAGGTTGCAAGGCAGTTGTAGTGGTCATGCAGGTAATCCCCCAAATCTGTGGTCTTGAAACTTGAAGCTAAGACCGGATTTCTGTGGATAAGTTCAATTAAACAACATATATCATGGGCTAAGTTTCGGCAGCCTAGCTTGGCAACAGCTCGCGCAAATGGCGCGATACCGCCAGCCAGGCGCCAATGTAACCCAGCAATACTGCACCAGTCAGCAAGGAAAATCCATCTTCCAGCGGCACACCGGCCAGATGAAAGTCGCTGGCATACAAGTGCGCCAGCTCCACCACCGACTCGTTCAGCCAGGTAAAGCCCCAGACCAGCAACAGCCAGGCCAGGCAGCCACCGCCCACGCCATAGAGCACGCCCATGTATAAAAACGGCCTGCGGACATAGCCGTCGGTGCCGCCGACCAGCTTGATGACTTCAATTTCGGTGCGGCGGTTTTCAATGTGCAGGCGGATGGTGTTGCCCACCACCAGCAGCAGGGCGGCAATCAGCACTACGGTCAGGCCAAAGATAAAGCGCTCGCCCAGCCTGAGCATGGCCGCCAGCCGTTCAACCCACTGCAAATCCAGCTGGACCTGCTGCACATGGGGCATGTTTTCCAGACTATGTACCAGTTCCTGCAACCGGGCCGGATCGACCTGCGCCGGCGTAATCAGGAAGCTGGCGGGCAAGGGGTTATCCGGCAGTTCCTGCAGCACCTGGCCCAGCCCGGAAAAGCTGGAAAGATCCTGCAGGGCCTGTTCGCGGCTGATCAGTTCCACCGTGGCGATGCCGCTTTGTGCCTGCAGGTCGGCCATCAGTTTTTGTGCCTGCTGGCTGGTGGTCGACAACTGCAGGAACACCGAAATACGCGCAGCCTGCTGCCAGGACGCGCCCAGCCGGTCCAGATTGCCCAGCAACAGGTTCAGCCCCATGGGCAGACTCAGGGCTACGGCAATCACCAGACAGGTAAAAAAGCTGCCAAACGGCTGACGGACAATGCGCAACGCACTGTCGATAAAACTGGCCTTGTGGCTGTTGATCCAGGCCTGCAACTGGCCGCCGACGCTGCTGCTTTCAGCGGGCGGGCCATCTACCGGGCGTTTCTCTGCCGCTCCCAGTCGCTTGCCGGGCTGGTCGGGTGTCAGGGGACTGTTCATCAGCCGGCCTCCCCGTCGCCAATCAGGCGGCCACGCTGCAGGGTGAGCATGCGGTGGCGCATGCGGGCAATCAGCGCCAGGTCATGGCTGGCAATAATGACGGTGGTGCCCATGCGGTTGATTTCTTCAAAGACGGCCATGATTTCGGCGGCCAGTTTGGGGTCGAGGTTGCCGGTGGGCTCGTCCGCCAGCAACAGGGCCGGCTGGTGCACAATGGCACGGGCGATGCCTACCCTTTGCTGCTGGCCGGTGGACAGGTCGGACGGTGCTTGCAGGGCCTTGTCGCGCAAGCTGACCCGTTCCAGCGCCAGGCTAACCCGGGCGCGGATTTCTTCAGCCGGCAAGCCCATAATGTGCAGCGGCAGCGCCACGTTTTCAAACACGTTGCGGTCGGTCAGTAACTGGTGATTCTGGAACACCACGCCAATCTGGCGACGCAGGAAAGGGATCTGCGAGTTGCGAATTTTTCCCAGATCCTGACCGCCCAGCAGCAGCTGGCCGGCGGTCGGGCGCTCCATGGCCAGCAGCAGGCGCATCATGGTACTTTTGCCTGCGCCGGAATGGCCGGTAACAAACAGGAACTCGCCCCGGCGCACATGCACGCTCAGTTCGTGCAGACCCACATGGCCATTGGGATAACGCTTGGCAACCCGGTCAAACCGTATCATCAGCTGTCCTTGCTGCCGAACAGGGCACGTACAAAGTCACGGGCCAGAAAGGGGCGCAGGTCATCAATGCCTTCACCCACGCCAATGTAGCGCACCGGAATGCCGAACTGGCGGGCCAGCGCAAAGATCACGCCACCCTTGGCGGTGCCGTCGAGCTTGGTCAGCACCAGTCCGGTGACGGTGACGGCCTCGTTGAACTGGCGGGCCTGATTGATGGCGTTCTGGCCGGTGCCTGCGTCCAGCACCAGCAGTACCTCGTGGGGAGCTGATGCGTCCAGCCGCGACATTACGCGCTGCACCTTTTTCAGTTCTTCCATCAGGTTGTCCTTGTTGTGCAGGCGGCCTGCGGTATCGGCAATCAGCACGTCCATGCCACGGGCGCGGGCGGCCTCCACGGCGTCATAGATCACCGAGGCCGAGTCGGCACCGGTGTGCTGGGCAATCACCGGAATATGGTTGCGCTCGCCCCATACCTGTAGTTGTTCCACTGCGGCAGCGCGGAAGGTATCGCCGGCGGCCAGCATGACTTTCTTGCCATCCTTTTGCAGGCGCGCGGCCAGTTTGCCGATGGTGGTGGTTTTACCGGCACCGTTGACGCCCACCACCAGAATCACCTGGGGAGACGGGCCGGACAGTTGCAGCGGCTGTTCGACCGGCTGCAACAGCTCCTGCAGCTCGTCCTGCAGCGCCCTGAACAGGGCATCGCTGTCGGCCAGCTCCTTGCGTTTGACCCGCTGGGTCAGCCGCCCGACGATTTCAGTGGTGGCTTCCACGCCCACGTCGGCCAGCAGCAGCTGGGTTTCCAGCTCTTCGAACAGGTCGTCATCAATGGTTTTGCGGCCCAGAAACAGGGTTGCCACACCCTCGCCAAAGCTGGCGCTGGTTTTGGCCAGGCCCTGGCGCAAACGGGCAAACCAGCCCTTTTTCTCGTCCGCCGGGGCAGTCGCAGGTTCGGGTTCGGGTTCGGGTTCGGGTTCGGGTTCGGGTTCGGGTTCGGGTTCGG
>CAZVDA010000260.1:0-3158 GCA_964625365.1 uncultured Thiopseudomonas sp.
AGTCATTGATGTGCTGGCCATGGGCGTAGCCATGGCGCGCGGGCCGGATCTGGTCGACCACCTCAAGAGCGTCAAGCGCAGCCTGCGCAGCCTGCGCCTGTCGCCCAAGGCCAGCCGCCAGCAGGAAGACTAAACCCGCGCTTCCAATAAAAAGCCAAAGCTGGCACTATCGCATCCTGAATTTATGCATGAATACAGGCCGTGCCGCCTTGATCGGGCGCGTACGGCCATGAGCAGGCAGGCCACAAGCCATGCCGGCCGTCCACACGAGGTCATTTATGACGGTATCTTCCGCAGCCGGCGCAGTCCCCGCGCTGGAAGTACGCGATCTGCACAAAAGTTACGGCGACCTTGAGGTTATCAAGGGCATCTCGCTGGCCGCCCACGACGGCGATGTAATTTCCATTCTGGGTTCGTCCGGTTCGGGCAAGTCCACCTTTCTGCGCTGCCTGAACCTGCTGGAAAGCCCGCATCAGGGACAGATCTTCTTTTCCGGCGAAGAGTTGCAGCTCAGGGCCGACAAGAGCGGCGCGCTGCAGCCCGTACGCAACGAGCAGATCAACCGCCTGCGTACCCAGGTCGGCTTTGTGTTCCAGAATTTCAACCTGTGGCCGCACATGACAGTGCTCGACAACATCATCGAAGCACCGCGCCGCGTGCTGGGGCTGGGCAAGGATGAAGCCATCGCCAGTGCCGAAGCGCTGCTGGCCAAGGTCGGCATTGCCGACAAGCGCCATAGCTATCCCAACCAGCTGTCCGGCGGGCAGCAGCAGCGTGCGGCCATTGCCCGCACGCTGGCCATGCAGCCCAAGGTTATCCTGTTTGACGAGCCCACCTCGGCGCTGGACCCGGAAATGGTCCAGGAAGTGCTGGGCGTGATTCGCGGTCTGGCCGAGGAGGGCCGTACCATGTTGCTGGTCACCCACGAGCTGAATTTTGCCCGCCAGGTGTCCAGCCAGATCATGTTCTTTCATCAGGGACGTATCGAAGAACAAGGTACACCCGAAGCGGTGTTTGAACGGCCGCAATCCGAGCGTTGCCGTCAATTTATGTCCAGTCACTACCTGTGAGGTCTGACCCATGAAAAATTACAAGAAAATCCTGCTCGCAGCCGCCACCAGTCTGGCCCTGAGCACCTCTGCCATGGCCGCCGACAAGCTGCGCATCGGTACCGAGGGCGCCTACCCTCCGTTCAACCTGCTGGATGCCAACGGCCAGGCAGTGGGTTTTGATCTGGATATTGCCCAGGCGCTGTGCGACAAGATGGGTGCCGAATGTTCGGTGGTCCTGTCCGACTGGGACGGCATTATTCCCGCCCTGAACGCCAAAAAATTCGACTTCCTGGTGGCTTCCATGTCGATCACCGACGAGCGCAAGCTGGCCGTGGATTTCACCGACCGCTATTACAGCAACGGTCTGCAGTTTATCGCGCCGAAAAGTGTTGACTTCAAGGTGGATGCCGCCAGCCTGAAAGGCAAGGTGATCGGTGCCCAGCGTGCCACCATCGCCGGCAACTGGCTGGAAGACAACCACGGCCGCAATGTATCCGTGAAGCTGTACGACACCAACGAAAATGCCTACCTCGACCTGGCTGCCGGCCGCCTTGACGGCGTACTGGCCGACAAGTTCGTCAACTGGGAGTGGCTGGAAAGCGACGCCGGCAAGGACTTCGAGTTCAAGGGCGATCCTGTGTTCGAAGACGATGAAATCGCCATTGCCGTACGCAAGGGCAACAAGCAGCTGGTCGAGCGCCTGAACAAGGCCCTGCAGGACATCCGCGCAGACGGCACCTACCAGAAGATCAACGACAAGTACTTCCCGTTTGATATTTACTGATCAGATAGGACAGTTACTCTGTCGCACTGGCAGCCCGCACCCTGCGTGTCACCCTGCGCGGAGTCGCAGACTGACTGTGCGCGGAGTTGCAGACTGATTGTACGAAGGGGCTTGCCCCCTGAGGCAAGGCTAGCTGCTGAGGCAAGGCTGGCCCCTGTCGGGAGGGCAGGGTTACTCTGTCGGGGGGCAAGCCCCCTCCTACAAATGTGCGGCCTTCCTGCGCGAAGTAAAGAATGCAGAATATTAACGTTTATTAACACCTATGCGGCCTGGCCGGAAATACCTTACTCATGAATCTTGATTTACACGGTTTTGGACCCTCCCTGCTGGCCGGAACCTGGATGACCATCCAGCTGGCACTGGCCTCGCTGGCGCTGGGTCTGGTGCTGGGCCTGCTGGGTGCGCTGGCCAAAACGGCGCCCTATCGCGTACTGCGCTGGCTGGGCGATGCCTACTCGACGCTGGTACGCGGCGTGCCCGAACTGTTATGGGTGCTGCTGATCTATTACGGATCGGTTGGCACAGTTCAGGCGTTTGGTGAAATGATCGGCAACCCTGAACTGGAGCTGAGTCCCTTTGCAGCCGGCGTGCTGGCGTTGGGTTTGTGTTTCGGCTCCTACGCCACCGAGGTGTTCCGTGGTGCGCTGCTGTCGATTCCGCGTGGCCAGCGCGAGGCCGGACTGGCGCTTGGCCTGTCGCGCAAGCGCATCCTCTGGCAACTGGTGCTGCCACAAATGTGGCGGGTGGCACTGCCAGGGCTGGGCAACCTGTTTATGATCCTGATGAAAGACACTGCGCTGGTTTCGGTGATCGGCCTGAACGAGGTCATGCGCCAGGCGCAGACTGCGGTAACGGTTTCCAAGCAGCCGTTCACCTTTTTTATGGTGGCAGCCGTCATCTACCTGAGCCTGACCGTGTTCAGCATGCTGGCCCTGCACGCTTTTGAAAAACGCGCTAACCGCGGCTTTGTCAGGAGCCGTGCATGAACTGGGAACTGATCTGGAAATACCTGCCGCGCCTGGCCGAAGGTGCCTGGCTGACGCTGGAGCTGGTCGGCATTGCCGTGGTGGTTGGGCTGATTGCTGCCATCCCGCTGGGGCTGGCGCGTACCTCGCGGCACTGGTATGTGCAGGCGCTGCCTTATGGCTACATTTTCTTTTTCCGTGGCACCCCTTTGCTGCTGCAGCTGTTTCTGGTCTATTACGGGCTGGCGCAGTTTGAGGCCGTCCGCCAGGGCCCGCTGTGGCCGTATCTGCGTGATCCTTATTGGTGCGCACTGATTGCCATGACCATGCACACCTCGGCTTATATCGCCGAGATCA
>CAZVDA010000261.1:0-3148 GCA_964625365.1 uncultured Thiopseudomonas sp.
TGAGGAAAGTGTTATCCAACGAGGTGTATGTAGGAGACCGGATGATCCAGAAGGGACCGGTGAGGGACCTGATCACCAAGCAACCTGATTATGCCAAGCCCTATACCAGCTATTATCTTACCGACGACCATGAGCCGATTGTGGACCGGCAGTTGTTCGAGCAGGTGTAGAGTCTCAGATTAAATAATTAACAAAAGGACAATATTCTCACCTAGTGTTAGACATATTATTACAATATGTTATAGTATTGTCTCATTAATAGAGGGAAGGAAGGGGAGCACTAACTTACGACAGAAACGTGCTCCCCCACAAAAAAAATCGTATTTTATTGTGAGATAGATTTAGAGAAATTGCAAGAGTTTGGAAAGAGATATCCTTGGGTTAAGCCTTACTGTTGTCCGGCTTGTAAAAGCCAGCGAGTATGGGGTCACGGATATGTGAAACGTTATTTTCAAGGGGTAGCACAATATCTATGGTTGAAGCGTTATCGTTGTAAAGAATGTCATAGAGTGCATACATTAAGGCCCATAGGCTACCAAGGTAGAATTCTTCATTCTCAGAAAGTTATTCGTAGTACTTTGCTAAATAAAATTAAGCATGGTGTTTTTAAAAAAGGAGAGGCAAGCCGCCAGATTCAGAGTTATTGGTGGTCTAACCTTATTCTTTGGTTTCGTAGAATCTCCTTGGAATTAGATTTTCAAAAACTGGCAACTCACCTTAAAGGCAGTATTCACCTACAAGTTAGTCGAACTTTAACAGATTGTCTTATTTCATATAAAGTTTGTAAAGAGGGAGCCTACCTTCCTTTTGCACTGAGTACGACTGTTCCCTTCGGATAAGGTAAAACCAAATCATTTTGAAGGAGAATAGGATGACAGAAAAAGAAAAAGAGCAGGTAGCAATTTTTCGTTTCGGGGTAATTTTCCCGTTGCTAGAGACTAGTAATCTTAGATGGGGGGACAAAGAGAAGATTTTAAAAACCCTATCTGAACGCGAATGGGAGATTCCTTTTAGTAATCGGACATATATTAGCCGTCCAACGATATTAAACTGGATTTCGCGCTACAAAAATAATGGGGAACGTATTGAAGCGTTATTTCCCTCTAATCGTAGTGATAGCGGACGGCAAAGAAGTATTTCTGATGAAAATTTAGCTGCACTTTTACAGTTGAGAAAAGAACTACCCAACCATACTGTAAGAAAGATAATTGAACAGGCTTATAAGCGAGGCATCATTAATAATTCTGATAATATTTCGGCGCCTACAATTTACCGTTTATTTAAACAACACGATAAGAGTACGTTTCAAAAGCAGGAGGATATGCGAAAGTTTGAAGTGGAACTAAGCAATGATTTGTGGCAAGCTGATTGTCTGCACGGTCCTAAAGTACTTCATAATAACAAGTTAATAAAAAGCTATCTATTTGCAATAATTGATGATAAAAGTAGATTAATCGTTGGCAGTCGATTTTATGTAAGTGAAAGTACTGATTCATTTATCCATTGCTTTGCCGAAGCACTACGGCGAAGGGGAGTTCCTCGAATCTTATACGTCGACAACGGCTCAAGCTTTCGAAGTCATAGGTTGCGCCTTGGATGTGCTTCGTTGCAGATTTCTCTTCGATATGCTACGGCATATCGTCCAGTCGGCAAGGGGAAAATTGAACGTTTTAATAAAACGGTCCGATTACAATTTCTTCCCGATATTAAAGATGGGCTTTCTTTGGAAGAACTTAACACGGCATGGCACAATTATTTAGAGAACCACTACCATACAACACGCCATAGTAGCACAGCTCAAAGCCCTTTACAGCGTTATCTTGATGATGCTCATTTATTAAGGGGAGCACCTCAGAAGCTACCTGATTATTTTAGGTACCAACAAGAACGTACCGTAGCCCAAGATCGCACTGTGCGTTTAGAAAACAGATTATTCCAAGTTCCCATAGGATTTGCTAAAAAACGGGTAATTTTACGGTACGACGCTCTTGATAGAGTAGAACTATTTTACGACAAAAAATCGTATGGCTTTATTGAAGAGGTACCTCTTCATGCCAACAGCAGAACAAGACGCAGTGAAGCTCAAATTGCCAAGATCCCTAGTTCCAGTGGATCACTGTTTATTCAAGAAGGAGAATCATAATGAAAAATATTCGACATTTTTTTGCCCTTAAGAAAGATCCTTTTCCCTCTGAAATTCTTTCCAAAGACGTGTTTCATCTACCAAGTTTAAAACCTATGCAAGAAAGAACCATGTTTGCTATTAACATGCGATGTTTTACAGTAGTCACCGGTGACGTTGGCTCTGGAAAATCTACTAGTTTACGCTATGTAATTGACCAGCTGGGTAAAGGAGAGTACGAAGTATTGACTTTTACAGCTGGCTCTTACTCAATGGCAGAATTTTTACGACAGGTGTTATTATGTTTTGGTGTTGTATCTTCTTCTTACAAAACCTCCTTGATGATGCGCCAAATACAAGAAGAATTGAGATCTATCCTTTCCAAACAAAAAACTCCGATTCTTGTAATTGATGAAGCCCATTTAATGAAAAACGAGACCTTTGCTCAATTGCATCTATTGACCCAGTGGGAACTTGACAGAGAACCTCTTGTTGCCACTATTTTATGTGGACAACAAGACCTACTTGAAAAACTTTCAAATCCCAATGCACGTCCATTGGCCTCTCGCATCATGGGACGTAGTCATCTTGAACCAATTAGAAAAGATGTAATGCAACAATATATTTTTCACCATATGCAATTAGCTGGCTCTAAAGCTAATCTCTTTTCCGAAGATGCTATTACAGCTGTTCATCAAGCTTCAGGAGGAATTCTCAGACGTGCAAATCTATTGTGTAGAGGGGCTCTTTTAGCTGCAGCTTTGGAAAAAAATAAAATGGTTTGTGCCGAGCATATAAAGGTTGCTCTCACTGAATTAATATAACAAATTCTACTCAAATAATGGAGGACAATAAAAACAAAATAAGGCTTCTACTAAGGTGGCAGCCTTTTTGGAACTTCAATAATTTAATGTAAGAATTGTTAACCAGATAATATGATAATTTATGCTATTTTAATTTGAAATTCTACAGGGTTCAAGAATCCTTGAAACGACTATGAAGCTATTCGGACCAATAGAATTTGCC